>DATBYI010000239.1:0-10212 GCA_036513815.1 Solirubrobacteraceae bacterium | reverse complement strand
CCAGTGTGATGCCGAGAATAGAGCTCATTGCTAGGTGGCAGGCGAGCGATCCGTGCTCGCCTCACATGCCTCTTCGGCATTGCAGGCAGACGGCTTGAGCCCAGCGGCCAGGGTACGGCAGATGGCTACCCGTGAGAGCATTCGCTCACTCGTGTTGAGGGAAACACGCCACGTGTCGAGGGAACACGCGAGTCAAAGAACGCTCTTATCCGACGGTAATTCGCGCGGCGGTCCAAAACTTCGACCGTTGCTGCTGGTCGACGTCGACGGCGTGATTTCGCTCTTTGGCTACGACCACGCGACCCCGCCCGCGGGGCGCTACCAGCTCGTGGACGGAATAACCCACTTCCTCTCGGCGACGGCGGGCGAGCACCTCCGGTGGCTGGCCGAGGAGTTCGAGCTCGTGTGGTGCACCGGCTGGGAGGAGAAGGCCAACGACTACCTTCCCCGCGCCCTCGGTCTGTCCGGCCCGCTCCCCCACGTGGTCTTCGACCCCGCGGGTCGGCCGGCGCGGGCGCACTGGAAACTGGCCGGGATCGACCGCCACGTCGAGCCCTCGCGACCGCTCGCGTGGCTCGACGACGCGCACGACGACGGCTGTCGCTCCTGGGCGGGCGCCCGGCCGGGCCCGACGCTGCTCGTCACCACCGACCCCGCGGTCGGTCTCACCGAGCGTGAGGTGGCGGAGCTACTCGAGTGGGCCCGCGAGCTGGGCTGAGCTCCCCGCCGGGCTGAGCTCCCCGCCGGCGCTCGAGCGCTAAGCCGCCGCCGTCACCGAGAAGACCGGGGGCAGCCGCGAGGCGACCTCGAACCAGCTGGCGCCGGCATCGCCGGTGCCGAACACGTCTCCTGACGTCGCGCCGAAGTAAAGCTGCAGTGTCTCGCCCTCACCGGTCTGGTCGAACGCGCGGCGAAGCACGGTCAAATAGGCCTGCTCGGCAGGGAGCCCCTGACCACGCGGCGTCCAGGTCACGCCGCCGTCGCGCGTCTCGTAGACGCGCACGTGGCCGTTGGGGGTGACCCGATCGAAGTCGGCCGTGAGCGGGATGACATAGGCGCTGTCAGGATCGCTCGGGTCGAGCGCGAGCGGGAAGCCGAAGTCGGACGGAAGTCCTAACCCGATCTCGCTCCAGGATTGTCCGGCGTCGTCGGAGCGGTAGACGCCACCGTGGAACTGGATGAACATGCGCTCGGGATCGCGCAAGGATCGCTCCATCCGGTGGACGCACAGCTGAAAGTTGTCCTCGGGCGCGTCGTCGGGCAGATAGCGCGGGCGGATGCCGTGGTTGCCTCGCCCCCACGTCTCGCCGTGATCGTCGGTCAGCCACACCCCGGCCGCCGAGACCGCGATCGCGAGCTTGTCGGGCTCGCCGGGCCACGGGACGATCGAGTGCAGGCACAGGCCGCCGCCGCCCGGCTGCCAGTCCTCGCTGATCCTGTGCTCCCACAGCGGGTGGTTGAGCTCCCAGGTCGCGCCGCTATCGCGGCTCTCGAACAGCACGCCGGGATCGCCGCCGGCGTAGAGCGCACCGTCCTCGCCGGGGACGATCACCCAGATGCGCTCGAGCGCATGCTCGCCGCCCTCGGGGAGGGCCACGCCCTCGGCCTGGATCCACTCGCCGGCCGGATCGTCGGCGAACCAGATCTTCGGGCCGTAGAACGGCGAGGTCGAGGTGGCGATCAGCCGGCCACTCGCGGGATCGCGCATCGCAAAGTCGACTGGCTCGCCCGGGAAAGCCCGGCAGCGCACCTGGAACTCCCCGCCCGGCTCGCCCTCGAGGACGAACAGACCCTTCTTGGTGCCGACGGTCAGCTCGGTCATCTCGCTCCTCCCGTGATCGCGGGGAGGATCTCGACGCGGTCGCTCGTTCCGACCGCGGTCTCCTCACAGCCGCGTTCGCCGTTGACGAATACGTTGATGTGCCGGCGGATGACCCCGCGCTCGTCGAGGATCCAGCCGGTCACCGACGGGTGCAGGTCCTCGAGTCCGCGGAGCAGCTCGTGCACGGTGGCGCCGGTCAGGTCGTGGTGGGCGCGGCCGCCGGCCAGGCCGCGAAGGGGTCCATGAACGCAGACGAGGGCCATAGCGCGTCGGATCCTAAGACGGGTCTGGACGCGAAAACTCATCGCTAGCCGGGGCTGGTCGAGAAAGCGAACCAGGGGGACGTTTTTTCGACCAGCCTCCTATTTGAAGCGACCGTGGCGACCCGCCCCGGCTTGGAAGCGCTCCAAACCGGCCTGGACGTCCTCGAGCGACGTGAAACCGTGCTCGAACTCGTTAGCCAGGGCGGCCGGCTCTTCGAGCCCCTCCTGCTCCAGGAGAGAAAGCCTGTCTTCCCGCAGGCACGTCTGGGGGAAAGCCGCGAGCTCGCGCGCCAGCTCCTCGGCGGCGACGCGACTCTCGCCGTCCGGGACCACCCGGTTCACCAGACCGAACAAGAGCGCCTCCCGGGCATCAACCGGACGCCCCGTGAGGACCATGTCCATCGCGCGCGAGACCCCGATCAGCCGCGGCAGCCGGACCGTCCCGCCGTCGATCAGCGGCACGCCCCAGCGCCGGCAGAAAACGCCGAACACCGCGCCCTCCTCGGCGACCCGCAGATCGCACCAGAGCGCGAGCTCGAGCCCGCCGGCCACCGCGTGCCCCGCCACCGCGGCGATCACCGGTTTGCTCAGCCGCATCCGCGTCGGCCCCATTGGCCCGTCGCCGTCTGGCGACACGCGGTTGCCATCAACCGTCCCCACCGCCTTCAGATCGGCGCCGGCGCAGAACACCCCGCCCTCACCGTGCAGGACGCCGACCGCCGCGTCGTCATCGGCGTCGAACTCGCGAAACGCGTCGGCCAGGGCCGCGGCGGTGGCGCCGTCGACCGCGTTGCGCCGCTCCGGGCGCGAAAGCAGCACGGTGAAGACCGGCCCGGAGCGCTCGACCCGGACCGGGTCGTTCACGAAGCCCCGATGGCCCGGCGTACGAAGGTCTGGATCGACGCCACGACTTGCTCTGACTCCTCCACCGACGACAGCGGCCCGACCAGCGCCTCGCCGCACCCCCCGACCAGCGCCGCAGCGGTGAACGAGACGTCCTGGGGAGGGATCTCGCCGGCGTCGATCGCGGCCCTCAGTTCAGCCGCGACCAACGATGCATACCGCTCGCGGTAGGCCAGCCGCTCGGCGTCGAGGAGCGGATCGACCGGCTCGGCCAGAAGCGCCCAGGCCAGCCGGCGATTCTGGAGGGCACGCCGGGCGAAGGTGGCCAGCACCGCGTCAAGCCGGTCCACCGCGGACGGTCCCGCCTCGTCGGCCGCGACGAGCATGGCCCGCTCTTCGCCCGCGCAAACGGCTCGGAACACCTCGAGGAACAGATCGGCCTTGGACGGAAAATGGCGGTAGAGCGTGCCCGACGCCACCCCGGCGCGTTCGGCGATGGCCACCACCGGCGCCGCGGCGTAGCCGCCCTCCTCGATCAGCTCGCGGGCGGCCGCAAGCAGGCGCTCGCGCGTTCCGGTCCTGCCGGCGACCGCGCTCACGCCACGAGCGCGCGGTCGAGGATCGCGCCGGCGTCGACGCCGGGAGGGAGGGTGCCGTACACGCGACCGCCGTCGCCCCCGAGGCGCGCAGCGCAGAAGGCGTCCGCCACCGCGGGCGGGGCGTAGCGGACGAGCAGCGATCCCTGAAGCGCCACGGCCAGGTCCTCGACGATCCGGCGGGCCTGGAACTCGAGCTCTGTCTCGGACGCGAGCCGCGCCCGGACGCCGTCAAGATGGGCGTCGAGGCGGGGCTCGGCGCCGAGCGCGAGCTCGCATTCGGCCACGAAGGCGGCGAGGCCCTCGGGCTCCTTGATCATCGCGCGGAGCACGTCGAGGGCGGCGACGTTCCCTGACCCCTCCCAGATCGAGTTCAAGGGAGCGTCCCGATAGAGCAGCGGCAACCCCGAGTCCTCGACGAATCCGTTCCCGCCGAGGCATTCGAGTGCCTCCGCGGCGTGCGGGGCGGCGCGCTTGCACACCCAGTACTTCATGACCGCGGTGGCGAATCGCCGGAACGCGGCCTCGGGATGCGAGTCGTACGCACGCGCGACCCGGAGCGCTGCGACCGTCGCGGCCTCGGACTCGATCGCCAGGTCGGCCAGCACGTTGCGCATCGCGGGCTGCTCGGACAGGAGCGCCCCGAAGGCGGAACGGTGGCGGGCGTGGTGGATCGCCTCGATGGTTCCGCGGCGCAGCGATGTCGTGGCCCCCAGCAGGCAATCGAGGCGGGTGTGGTTCACCATCCGGATGATCGCGGGCACCCCGCGGCCCTCCTCGCCGACGAGCCGGCCGGGGATGCCCCTGAACTCGACCTCGGACGAGGGCAGGGAACGCGTCCCGAGCTTGTCCTTCAGTCGCTGGAACTCCATCCCGGGACCGCGCTCGACTAGGAAGCACGACAACCCGGCGGGGGCGTTCGCGAGCACGAGGAACACGTCGCAGGGCGGATAGGAGCAGAACCACTTGTGCCCATGGATCTCATAGACGCCGTCTCCGGCCGGATCGGCGCGGGTGATGTTCGCGCGCACGTCCGAGCCGCCTTGGCGCTCGGTCATGGCCATCCCGGCCAGCGCGCCCCGCTCGTACTCCGGGAGGGTCAGGCGCGGCTCCCACTCGGCGGCGATCTCGGGTGCGCCGTCACGGAGCGCCGGCACGGCGGCGGAGGTCATCGACACCGGGCACATCACGCCCGCGTCGGTGTTGCTCCACAGCATGAACAGGACGGCGCGGACGACGTGCGCCCCAGGCTGCGGATCTCGCCAGGGCAGGCTGTGAATCCCGCGCTCGACGGCGCCGCGCAGCAGCCAGTGCCACGAGGGGTCGAGCTCGACCTGATCGATCCGGTTGCCGTAGAGGTCGTGGGTCCGCAGGATCGGGACGTTGCGCTCCGCACGGCGGCCGTGCTCGAGCGCCTCGACGCTGCCGGCCACGGCGCCTGCCTCCCGCGCGCGGTCGACTCCCCAGCCTCCGCCTTCTCGCTCGAGCCCCTCGCGCAGCGCGAGATCGGTCTCGAACAGGTTGACCGGTTGGAGCGGCGGCGCCTGGTTGAGGACTTCGCGTGCCGGGTCGGTTACGTCGATCGTCGCCATGTGAATCCGGATTCACATTATAAGGCACCGCCGTCAGGCGCCGCCGACCAACCGACTACTCGCGCCGCCGACCGCCCCACCACTCGCGCCGCCGCCGTCAGCGGAGACGTCTCGGCCGACCCCGCCCACGGTCAAGGCCGCCCCGCGGACGCGCGAGCCGGCCAGGGTGCTCGGTCTCGTGCGGGCCGGATGGGCGCGGCGACGCGTCCGGCCGGCCGTTCTCGCCCGGGTCTGGTCCTGACTCCCGCGCGCGCTGCTCGCGCGCGCGTTCGTGATCCTCGGTCAGGCCCACTTCGTAGAAGACGAGGGCCGTGCCCTCGACCAGTCCGAGCGCGACCAGTCCGAACGCAAGGTTCTGCCCGAGTCCGCCGCTGAACACGACGGCGCAGGCGATGCCGGCGACGACGAGTAGACCGGCGGAGCCGAAGCCAACGATCCGGGATCGCTTGCTCACGCGGCTCCGCCAGCCCTCATTCGCTTCTTAGTCGTCGACGGGGTCCTCGTCGGGAACGTCAAGCTCGGCGAGCTCGTCGACGAAGCCCATCGATGAGCGTCCGTCGCCGATCCCCTCCAGGTCGGAGAGGTCGGGCTCGGGGCCGCCGAACCCGGTCAGCCCCTCGCCGTCGGTCAACCCGAGCTCGGCCGCCAGATCGTCGTGATCGAGCAGGCCGACGTCGTCCATCCCGCGGGGGAGCGGCTCCGCCGGCTCGATCTCGATCCGCCGGTAGCGCTTGAGCCCCGTCGCGGCCGGGATCAGCTTGCCGATGATCACGTTCTCCTTGAGCCCGACGAGCCGGTCGATCTTGCCCTCCAGCGCGGCGTCGGTGAGCACCTTCGTCGTCTCCTGGAAGGAGGCCGCCGACAGGAACGAGTCGGTGTTGAGCGACGCCTTGGTGATCCCGAGGATGATCTCCTCGGCCTGGGCGGTCTCGCCACCGGCATCCATCACCGCCTTGTTGACGCGCGCGTACTCCTGCCGGTCAACGAACTGCCCCGGCAAGAGCTCGGTGTCGCCCTTCTGGTCGACCCGGACCCGCTTCATCATCTGGCGCACGATCAGCTCGATGTGCTTGTCGTTGATGTCGACGCCCTGGGACTTGTAGACCTCCTGGACCTCACGGACCAGGTAGACCTCGGTCTCGGTCCGCCCACGGACGGCCAGCAACTCGGCCGGGTACAGCGAGCCCTCGTTGAGCTGCGTCCCGGGCTCGATCTTCTGCCCGTTGTCGACGAACAGCCGCGTCCGGCGCGGGAACGTGTGGCGATGCTCCTCGCCCGAATCGTCGGTGATCACGACCGTGACCGCCTTGTCGGTCTCCTCGATCGACACCTTTCCGCCGATCTCGGCGATCTTGGCCAGGCCCTTCGGCTTGCGCGCCTCGAACAACTCCACGACGCGCGGCAGGCCGTGCGTGATGTCCGCGCCGGCGACTCCGCCGGTGTGGAACGTCCGCATGGTCAGCTGCGTGCCCGGCTCGCCGATCGACTGGGCGGCGATGATCCCCACCGCGTCGCCGATCTGAGCCAGCTTGCCGGTCGCCATCGAGCGGCCGTAGCAGGCCTGACACACACCCGTGGGCGCCTCGCACTTGAGGACCGAGCGCACCGGCACCGTGACTACCTGACCCTTCTCGGTCTCGTCGTGCCAGCTCTCGTACAGGTCGGCGAGCTCACCCCGGTCGATCTCCTTGCCCTGCTCGGCGATCACCCGGCCGCGCTTGGTCGTGATGTCCCGAGCGGCCGTCCGGCCGATCAGGTTGTCGTTCGGCTCGCCGGTCGGCCGCAGCCCGCGCTGGTCGGAGCCGGCCTCGACCTTCGACACCGGCATCTCAATGAACTCCTCGGTGCCGCAATCCTCCTGGCGGATGATCACGTCCTGGGAGACGTCGACCAGACGCCGGGTCAGGTAGCCCGAGTCGGCCGTGCGCAGCGCCGTGTCGGCAAGACCCTTGCGGGCGCCGTGGGTCGAGATGAAGTACTCGAGCACGGTCAGGCCCTCCTGGAAGGAGGCCTTGATCGGACGCTCGATGATCTCGCCCTTCGGATTGGCCATCAGCCCACGCATGCCGGCCAGCTGCCTGATCTGCGAGAAGGACCCGCGGGCTCCGGAGTTGGCCATCATGAAGATCGGGTTGAGCTCATCGAGGTGGTCGTTGAGCGCTTGCCCGACTTCGTTGGTGGCGCGGTCCCACAGCCCGGTGACGAGCTCGTGGCGCTCCTCCTGGTTGATCTCGCCGTTGTCGTACTGCGCCTCGATGACCTCGAGCTCCGCCTCGTAGCGGGCCAGGATCTCCGGCTTGGTCGGCGGCGTCTGCACGTCGTTCTTGGAGATCGTGACTCCCGCCTGAGTGGCGAAGTGGAATCCGACGTCCTTGAACGCGTCCAACACCTGCGAGATGGTCGGCGCTCCGTAGAGCTGGACCAGGTGGTCGACGAGCTTCGTCGTGTCCTTCTTCTTCATCGAGCGGTTGACGAACTCGTACGTGCTTGGGTCGAACCCGTCGCCGAGCGCCTCGAACAGCGCCCGCTCGATCCGGTCGTTCCACAGGATCCGGCCAACCGTGGTCAGCACGTGGCCGCCCTCACGCCCGAGCGGCCGGTACTCGGCCAGGTCGTGGAGCTTGACCACGCCGTGCTCGTAGGACCACTCCGCCTCCTGAGCGGTGCGGAACACGTGCGGACGCGGCTCGTGTGTCGCCGGGTCGATCTGCGAGAGCGCGTCGCCCTCGGGACCGTAGGTCAGGTAGTAGGCGCCCAGCACCATGTCCTGGGACGGGATCGCCAGCGGCGCCCCGTGCGCGGGGGACAGGATGTTGTTGGCCGACAGCATCAGGATCCGCGCCTCGGCCTGCGCCTCGGCCGACAGCGGCAGGTGGACCGCCATCTGGTCCCCGTCGAAGTCGGCGTTGAACGCATGGCAGACAAGCGGGTGGACCTGAATGGCCTTGCCCTCGACGAGCACCGGCTCGAACGCCTGGATGCCCAGGCGGTGGAGCGTCGGCGCGCGGTTGAGCAGCACCGGGTGCTCGTGGATGACCTCCTCGAGCACGTCCCACACCTCGGGGATCATCGAGTCGACCATCTTCTTGGCCGCCTTGATGTTCTGCGCGGACTTGCGCTCGACCAGCCGGGCCATGATGAACGGCTTGAACAGCTCGAGCGCCATCAGCTTGGGCAGACCGCACTGGTGCAGCCGCAGCGACGGCCCGGACACGATCACCGATCGGCCCGAGTAGTCGACGCGCTTGCCGAGCAGGTTCTGGCGGAACCGGCCCTGCTTGCCCTTGAGCATGTCCGACAGCGACTTGAGCGGACGGTTGCCCGGTCCCGTGACCGGACGGCCGCGGCGGCCGTTGTCGAACAGTGCGTCGACCGCCTCCTGGAGCATGCGCTTCTCGTTGTTGACGATGATCTCGGGAGCACCGAGGTCGAGCAGCCGCTTCAGGCGGTTGTTGCGGTTGATGACGCGGCGGTATAGATCGTTCAGGTCGCTCGTCGCGAAACGACCGCCGTCAAGCTGGACCATTGGCCGCAGCTCGGGCGGGATGACCGGCACGGCCTCGAGGATCATCATCTCGGGCTTGTTGCCCGAGTGCAGGAAGGCCGAGACGACCTTCAGCCGCTTGACCGCGCGGGCCTGCTTCTGGCCCTTGGCCGTCTTGACCTGATCCTGGAGATCGGCCGCCTCGGCATCAAGATCGACCTGCTGGAGCAGGTCGCGCACGGCCTCGGCGCCCATCCCACCGCGGAAGTACTCGCCGAACCCGTAGGGCGAACCGAACCGGTCCTTGAGCTCGCGGAACGTGGTCTCGTCGTTGACGACGTCCTTGGGCTTCATGGTCTTGAACAGCTCCCACACCTGGCGCATGCGCTCGGCCGCGTCCTCGATGTAAGCCTCGGTGTCGTCGATGTCGGCCTGCATGGTCTTGCGCAGGTCCTTGAGCATCTTCTCGCGCTCCTCGTCGGAGAGCTTGGAGATGTTCACGCCGAGCGACTCGGCCCACATGTGGTCGTCGTCCGAGAAATCGCGGCCGGTCTTGCCGCTGTTCAGGTGCTCCTCGCGGCGAGCCAGCGACTCCTTGAGCTCGAGGAGACGCTCCTCCTTCTCGGCCGCGTAGGCGTCGAGGACCTTGTTGACCTCGCCCTCGAGCGTGTCGATGTCCTTGGCCCGCGCCTCGTCGTCGATCCAGGTCACGATCGAGGCGGCGAAGTACAGGACCTTCTCGAGCTCCTTCGGAGCCATGTCGAGCAGGTAGCCGATCCGGCTGGGCACGCCCTTGAAGAACCAGATGTGGCTGACCGGCGCGGCCAGGTCGACGTGGCCCATCCGCTCGCGGCGGACCTTCGACCGCGTGACCTCGACCCCGCAGCGCTCGCACACGATGCCCTTGTAACGGACGCGCTTGTACTTACCGCAGTAGCACTCCCAGTCCTTGGTCGGACCGAAGATGCGCTCGCAGAACAGGCCGTCCTTCTCGGGCTTGAGCGTCCGGTAGTTGATCGTCTCCGGCTTGGTGACCTCTCCCGAGCTCCAGGAGCGGATCTGCTTGGAGGAAGCCAGGCCGATCTCGATCGCGTCGAAATTATTGATGTCGATCAAATCGATCCCTTCTTGGTGTCTCTAAAAATTTCTGATGTGGACAGGGGACGAGGCACGACGGCGGTTGGGGGCGGGTGGGTGGGAACATCAGTCCTCTTCCAATACGCCTTCCGCGTCGCCGGCGGGGATCTCCTCGTCGATGATCGCGTCGTCGTCGCTCGAATCGTCCGTCGAGAAGTCCTCGTCCTCGAGCTCCTCGCCGGGCTCGAGATCGGGAGCCTCGTCATCGGTCTCGTCCTCGGAGGCCGCGTCGGGCGTGTCGCCTTCGCTGTCGGTCGTCTCATCCGCGGCGGCGCCATCCGTAGCCCGCACGCCGCTCAGGTCGATCCCGAGCTCCTCGGCAGCACGCAGGAGATCGTCGTCCTCCTCGCGCATCTCGGCCCGTTCGCCTTCCTCGGAGACCACGTTGACGTCGAGCGCCAGCGACTGCATCTCCTTGAGCAGGACCTTGAACGACTCCGGGATCGACGGCTCGGCGATGTTCTCGCCCTTGACG
>DATBYI010000238.1:0-7173 GCA_036513815.1 Solirubrobacteraceae bacterium | reverse complement strand
CTCGACGAGTTCCTCTCCCATCCCAATCCCTCCGTGATCGCGACCATCCAGGAGGACGGGAGCCCACACACGGCGGCCACCTGGTACCTGTGGGAGGACGGTCGGGTGCTGGTGAACATGGACGAAGGGCGTAGACGGCTGGAGCATCTCCGGCTCGAGCCGCGTGTTTCGATCACCGTACTTGGCAAAGATGACTGGTACCACCACGTCACCCTGCGTGGCCGGGTGGTTTCGCTCGAACCTGATCCGAACCTAGCGGCCATCGACCGCCTGTCGCGGCAGTACACCGGCCGGGCGTACCCTCAGCGCGACCGCGGACGGGTGAGCGCGTGGATCGAGGTCGAGTCGTGGCACGCCTGGGCGGTCGCCGAGCCGTGGACCGGCTCGGGCTGACCCGCACGTGAGCGTTCCCCCGGCCTGCTCGCCAGAGCGGTTGGGGGCGATACAGGGGGTCCGCGGACGAGCTTCGATGGGCTATCCTGGCTTGGGATGCAGCGAATCGCCCCCAGCCGGGTGGCGATTGCCGTCAAGCTACGCGGGACGGCCGGTCGCATGAGATGGCGGACTTGCTGAGTGCGCCAGCGATGGAGAACAGCGACGAGCCGCGGAAGCTTGAGGAGGCACGCGGCCACCTCGTGAGCCTCTTAGACAATGTCGAGGACGGGGTGATCGGGACCGACGCGGACGATTTTCGCATCACGTCCTGGAACAAGGGGGCCGAGCGCCTCTACGGCTTCACGGCGCGCGAGGTGCTGGGTCAACCGGCGCGCGACGTCACGAGCCACCCGGGGGACGAATCTCGGCTCAAGCTGGAGACGGAGCTGCACCAGACCGGGCGGACGCGGACCCAGTTCACAGCGCGCCGCAAGGACGGAACCTCGGTCGAGGTTGACCTGCTAACGGTGGCGGTGGCGGACAAGCAAGGCGAGGTGAGCGGCTACCTCGGGATCCACCGCGACCTCACCGAGCGAAGGCGCATTGAGGAGGCGTTGCGCGAGGCCAACGCCCGTATCGTCAGCCTGCTCGAGGGCACGACCGACGAGTTCGTCGCGTTCGATCAGGGTTGGGGCTACGCGGATGCGAACGAGGGCGGGCTGAAAGCGATCAACAACGCGTTGGGCACGAGCCTCACGCACGCGGATCTGATCGGGACGACGGTGTGGGATCTGTTTCCCGAGTTCGGACAGACGGCCCTATACGCGGAGCTCTCCCGGGGCCGCGCCGAGGGCCGGCCGGTGCGCCTGGAGACCTACTCGGAGCCGGGCGGCCGCTGGCTCGAGGTGAGCTCCTTCCCCTGGAATGGCGGTATGGCCGTCTACACGCGCGACATAAGCGATCGGAGAGCCGCCGAGCAGCTTCAGACTCTCCACGCCAGCTTGCTCGACAATGTCGAGGACGGGGTGATCGGGACCGACGCGGAGAATTTCCGCATTACGTCCTGGAACAAGGGGGCGGAGCGGCTGTACGGTTTCACCGCTCAGGAGGTACTGGGTCGTCCGGCGCGTGAGATAGCGAGCTATCCGGGCGACCCGTTTCGGGTCGAGCTCGAGGGGCAGCCGCTCCAGACAGGGCGGTCGCGGACCCAATTCACGGCGCGTCGCAAGGACGGCGCCCAGGTCGAGGTTGAGCTGATCGCAGTGGCGGTGCACGACGACGGCGGCGACATCACCGGATATCTCGGGATCCACCGCGACGTCACCGCACGCGAACGGGCGGAGGCGCGCCTCGAAGAGGCACGGGAGGTAGAGCGCAGCCGGATCGCGCGGGCTCTGCACGACGACGCTCTCCAGGCCCTGGCCGACGCCATGGTGCTCGCGACGGCCGCCCGCCGAGCAAAACCATCCGGACTGACGAGTCAGCTCGTACTGAAGCTACAGCGCATCGGGCGACAGTTGCGCGGCGCCATCTACGACCTAAGACTCCCAGCTGAACACAAAGCATTGCCCCTGGTGCTCGAAGAGCTCGTAGAAGTGCACCGGGAAATGGGGGGGGTTGAGATCGGATTGCAGATTGGGCAAAGCACACCCGCAGGCTCGTTCGGAACCGACACCATCGAGTTGGTTCGGATCGTGGGAGAGGCATTGACCAATGCTCGCCGCCATGCGGATGCCCGCCACGTGGTAGTGCGGGTGGCGGCCGAGCAGGGCAAGCTCTGGGCCGAGATCTCTGACGACGGTGTGGGATTTGATCCCCGTGGCGTGTCGCCCGGGGTGCACCATGGCATCACGGGCATGCGCGAGCGGGCCGAACTGCTCGGCGGACGTCTCGAGGTACGGAGCCAGCCGGGGTCCGGGACCACCGTACGGTTCGAGGCTGACCTCGGCGATGGAGACATCGGAAACGTCTAGGCCCGTACGGGTCCTGCTGGTGGAAGACCACGCGCCCACCCGCGAGGCGATCGCGTCAGAGTTCGAGCCGCATCCGGACTTCCAGATAGTGGGACAAGCAGCCTCGTTGGCCGAGGCACGGGAGCTGTTGGCAAGCGCCGACGTGGTGATCCTCGATCTCGGATTGCCGGACGGCTCCGGGGCGGAGCTCCTTCCGGAGATCCGGTCTGCGAACCCGTCCGCCTGTGCCCTCGTGCTCAGCGCGTCGTACGACCGCGCGCTGCACACTCGAGCCATCGAACATGGGGCCGCGGCGGTTCTCGACAAGATGACCCACCTCGGCCAGATGGCCCAAACGGTCGCGCGGCTGCTTGCCGGAGAACGACTCGTGCGGTCAGAGGATGCGGGCGGTTGACAGCCTCCGGCATGGTCTCGTCGCTCCCGACGGAGCCAGGGGGGACGAGACACCAGCTGCCGAGCGCGTGTGATCGCGTCAAGCTCGGCCGCTCTGCCCGCAAAAAGGTGTCGCGACGCAGGCTCGGCGATTGGACGCCGCGAGCTGACCGGCCGGATCCGATCGACCTGCTCGAGCAGCAGGCGAGTACGCGGGTGGCAGAGCTTGTACCGATCCGTTATGGCCGGATGCTTGCGTCGCCGTTCACGTTCTTCCGAGGTGCGGCGGCTGTGATGGCGTCGGATCTGGCCCCGGAGCCACGTACGGGGCTCCACGTGCAGCTTTGCGGCGATGCCCACCTCTCGAACTTCGGCAGCTTCGCCGGCCCCGACCGACGGCTGGCGTTCGGCGTCAACGACTTCGACGAGACGCTTCCCGGCCCGTTCGAATGGGATGTGAACCGGTTGGTCGCGAGCTTTGAGGTGGCTGGGCGCGACCGTGGATTCGGCGCCCGGCAGCGGACATCCATCGACCGCGCGGTCGCGCGCTCGTATCGCCTCGCGATGCGCGGGTTCGCTGAGCTGCGCGCGCTCGAGCTCTGGTACATCCAGATCGATCGGGACCTCGAGGACATCGTCAAGGAGTGGTCCTCGCGAATCGGCCGCGACCAGCTCAAGCATTTCGAGCGCAACCTGGCCAAGGCTCGAGCCAAAGACAGCCTGAGGGCGTTCGCCAAGCTCACGCGGCTCGTCGAAGGCCGTCCGCGCATCATCCACGACCCGCCACTGATCGTCCCGATCGAGGAGCTGGCGCAAGCGGATGACCCAGCGGGCCTTGAGGCGGCGGTGCACGGGGTCATGCGCTACTACCGTCGCACGCTGCCGCGGGACCGACGCCGCCTGCTCGAGCGCTACCACTACGTCCATGCCGCCCGCAAGGTCGTGGGCGTCGGGAGCGTTGGCACTCGGGCCTGGATCATTCTGATGCTTGGTCGTGACGACAGCGATCCGTTGTTCCTGCAGATGAAGGAAGCGGAGGCCTCCGTGCTCGAGCCCTACCTCGGCCGCAGTGAGTTCGCCAACCACGGGCAGCGCGTCGTCGAGGGCCAGCGTCTGATGCAGGCGGTCAGCGACATCATGCTCGGGTGGATCAGGACGACGGTATGGATTGACGGCGTCAATCGCGATTTCTACGTCCGCCAGCTCTGGGATGAAAAGGGCGCCGCGCCGGTCGATGTGATGGATGCGGTCGCGCTGGAAAGCTACGGCGAGCTGTGCGGCTGGGCGCTTGCGCGCGCCCACGCTCGGTCGGGCGACGCGATCATGATCGGGAGCTACCTTGGCGCCGCGGATACGTTCGACCGGGCAATGGCCGCGTTCGCCGAGCGCTATGCCGATCAGAACGAGCGCGATTATCTAGCGCTCAGGCGCGCCGCGGACACGGGACGGGTGCGCGTTCAGACTGGAGTGTGACCGGAGACGAAGTACTGGCCTGAGGTACAACTTGGCATAGGTCCACCTGGCCGAGGCGCAAACCAGGTCGTTGGGTCGGACTACCGACCTATGAAAGCGCCGATGTGGACAGTGAATCTAGGGGCCCGACGTGGAGCCATGATCTGGGATCAGGGCGCATGAAGGTGACGATCGTCGGCACGGGGAGGATGGGCCGTGCCATCGCCTCGCGCGCCGTCGCGGGCGGCCACGAGGTGGAGTTCATCGCTACTTACATCAGCAAGGCGCAGGAGCTCGCCGACAAAATGATGGGCGAAGGCTCGGTGCAAGCAGCCGACCTGGTCCAGGGTGACCTGGTCGTGCTTGCCGTGCGGTACACCGAGGCGCCGCACGTTGTCCGCCAGTACTCCGATCAGTTGAACGGGACGGTAATCGTCGACCCGACGAACCCGGTCGACTTCAGCACCGTGGAGCCACTCGACGGTGACTGGCTAGGAACCTTTCGCTCTGGCGGTGAGCTGATCGAGGCCGAGACGCCCTCGGATGCAGCGTTCGTCAAGGCGTTCAACACCAACTTCGCCGGACCGCTGCTGGCCGGCGCAGTCGACGGGAAGCCGCTGGACGTGTTCATCGCCGGCGATGACGACGGGGCCAAGGCGAGGGCCATGCAGTTGGTGTCAGACGGCGGCATGCGAGCGATTGACGCCGGGCGACTCGTTCGTGCCCGCGAGGTCGAGGCGATGGCGCTGCTCCACATGGAGATCCAGGGATCGCAGAGAACCGCCTTCGGGTCAGCGATCAAGGTCGTGCTGACCCGCTGAGGCTCAGTTCCGGAGGTAGTGCCTCATCAGCTGGGCACCCATAAGCGCCCGGACGCCCCAGAAGATCAGGTTGATCCCTACGAGCAGGCCGATGGCCCACCCGGCGGAGCTGGGAAGGCTCGCCGCGATCAGAACGCCGAGAACGATCGAGAGCACGCCACCGACAGCGCTGACCCAGGCGAAGGGCGCATCCCGCCCCTGCACTGCGAGGATCAGATGCATGACACCGCTGGCGAAGAACCAGACCGCAAGGACGAACGTCAGTGTCACCGTTCCGCTCAACGGGAACACGAGAATGTAGAGGCCCGCGATCAACGTCAGCAGAGCTTCGGCGGCCCTGAGCGCGGCCCGGTTCGAGATGGCGTGAATCCCCATGGTGACGGCGCCGAAGACCAGCACCCAGCCGATGAAGATCGCGGACGTGACCGAGGCGATGATCGGGACGCCGATTGCCACCACCCCGGCGACCAGCGCGAGGATCCCGGAGATGATCAACCACTTACGGGCGCGGCGGAAGTCGTCCTCGGTCAGGCGGGCGGCGAACGCCCAAAGCGCGGGGCGCCCTCTAGGAGGGTAATTCGCTCCCGCCGTCTGCTCTCTCCATTGCCGTGCCATGGTCTGCTCCTCGGTTTCGTCGTGAACGCCTATTGGACGCGATGCACCATCAAGCGCGCTCGCCGACCGAATCGAGATGAGGCGCGACCCAGTCGCGCAACCGCTCATAGGGGGCGGCTCCCACCAGACGGTCGACTTCCGCGCCGTTGCGGAAGATCATGAGGAGAGGAATCCCGCGAATGCCGTAACGCTCGGAAATCTTGGGCGCCTCATCCACGTTCAGCTTGACGACCTTCAGCGCGCCGGCCTGCTCGCGCCCGACGCGCTCGACCACGGGCGAGACGATCCGGCACGGTCCGCACCACGGCGCCCAGAAATCGACCAGTACCGGAACCGACGCGACGATCTCATCGTCGAAGCTTTCCGGGGACGCCTCGACCAGCCACGGGAGCAAGTGGTGGCAGACGCTGCACCGGGGCACGCCGGAAGCGCTCGGTCGCACGCGGTTTCGCCTGCCGCAGTTCGGGCAGGTGATGATGGTGCTCGGGTCGGGCATCGAGTTCCTTTTTGAAGTGGCGTGAAAGCGGGGCGCAAGCCGCCCGGACGTGGCCGTCCGCGCGATATGTGCTGCTGCGCGGACGGCCGGATTGCTCTCAAGAAGCTGCTGCGGTCTCCTGCTCGCGCTGCGGGCTGCCAGCGGTCTGATCCCCGTTCGTCTCAGCCTTGATCTCGATCCGCCGGGGACGCAGAGTTTCCGGCTTCGGAATCCGTAGCGTAAGCACGCCGTCGTGCAGGTCCGCCTGCACCGATTCCGGATTCAATCCGGCCGGGACACGCAGCGTGCGCTCAAACCTCCCGAAGCCCCGTTCGATCCTGCGGACGGGACCGCCTCCATCCTCGTGAGAGTACGGGAACGGGCGCTCGCCCCGGATCGTGAGCGTGTCGTTCTCGAGCTCAATCTCGAGATTCTCGGCGCGCAGTCCGGGCACGTCGATGTAGACCGTCACCCCGGCATCGTCGATAAGGAGATCGGCCGGCGGGATGAACGCGCTCACCGTGCCCTGGTTGTGCATGATCTGATTGAACTCCCGCAGCCACGGCGCAAACGGCTCCACCATTGTTGTCGCCATCGCATCCTCCGTAGGTAGTCGCTTCGAAGCTCCGCGGAAGTGAGCTCCGCTCTTCAAGTCATGCTGCTAGGACGCTTCGGGCCGCGATCAAGCCGGATTGAAGCCCGGCACCCACGACCTAACTGACGGGACATGCAGCCAGCGACCAAGCCCAGCGCAACGCGCTCGTGACCGTCCAAGAGTCGGACGATCTGACGGAGACGCCCGATCCGCACGGCGCGTTTCCTTCGTTGACCGAAGAGCAGGTGGCGGCACTCCAGACGGTCGGCGAGCGCAGATCGGTGAAGCCCGGCGACGTGCTGTACAAGGAGGGCGAAGGCAGCGGCGACTTCTTCGTGATCTTGGCGGGGAAAGTCGCCGTGATGGAAGAGTCGAGCACCGGCCGGCGCGTCATCGGTGTCCACGGCCCGCGTCGCTTCCTCGGTGAGCTCGGTCTGTTGACCGGCCAGACGGTATTCGTCACGGCGATCGTGGTCGAGCCCGGGGAGGTGCTCG
>DATBYI010000237.1:0-2711 GCA_036513815.1 Solirubrobacteraceae bacterium | reverse complement strand
CCGGCTGAAGTTCAACCCGCTGCCCGAGGTGGTCGCCGGCAAGCGGCTGATCGTCGTCGACGACTCGATCGTGCGCGGCAACACCACGCGCCAGATCGTGCAGCTCCTGCGTGAGGCCGGCGCCGCCGAGATCCATCTGCGTATCTCGGCGCCGGCGATCAAGCACCCCTGCCACTACGGGATCGACATGTCGAGCCGCGAGGAGATGATCGCCCACGGCCGGTCGGTCGACGAGATCGCCGAGGAGCTCGGCGCCGACTCACTTCACTACCTGTCGCTCGAGGGCGTATACGAGGCGGTCGGGGTCTCGCGCGACGAGCACTGCGACGCCTGTTTCAGTGGCGAGTACCCGCTCGAGGGCACCGAAGAAGCCAACGGCAAGTACGACCTCGAGCTCCCGCTCGTCAAGGCGTAGACCGGAGTCACGTCCGGTGAAAGTCGCCGTGCTGGCCTCCGGGACGGGGACGAACCTGCAGGCGCTGCTCGACGAGGTACACGGCCGCGACGGGATCGAGATCGTGGCGGTGGCGTCCGACAAGGCGGACGCGCCTGCTTTGGAGCGGGCGCGGCGGGCCGGCGTCGCCGTGGCGTCGTTTCCGGGATCCGACTACACCGGCCGGGCTGCGCGCGATCAGGCGATGGCCGACTGGCTCGCGGAGCGCGGCGCCGAGCTCGTCGTGCTCGCCGGATATATGCAGCTTTTGTCGAACGAGTTCCTGGCCAGGTTCCCGGAGCGGGTCATCAACGTGCACCCGGCGCTGCTCCCCGCCTTCCCGGGGCTGGGGGCTGTGGAGCAGGCCCTCGCCTACGGGGTCAAGGTGTTCGGCGTCACGGTCCACTTCGTCGACGGGGGCGTCGACTCGGGGCCGGTGATCCTCCAGCAGGCCGTCGAGGTACCGAACGCGTTCGATCCGGAAGCGGTGCTCGAGCGTCTGCATCCGGTCGAGCACGAGCTGCTGCCCGAGGCGGTGCGCCTGATCGCCCAGGGGGCGGTCAGCTTCGACCCAGACAACCCGCGTCGCGTGGTGATCGCTTCGGGGACGGCGCGGAGCGCGGGATCCTGACCCCGCGGTAAAGTCGGGGGCATCATGGAGCGGGGTACCGAGCATCTGAGCCGGTTTGCGCCCGTCGCGCCCGCGGATGTGCAGGTGGCCCGTGCGCTGCTCTCGGTCTCCGACAAGACCGGCTTGGTCGAGTTCGCCCGAGGGCTGGCCGAGCTCGGGGTGGAGATCGTCTCGACCGGCGGGACGGCTCGCGAGCTGGTGAGCGCCGGCCTCCAGGTGCGCCAGGTCTCCGAGCTCACGGGCTTTCCCGAGATCATGGACGGGCGAGTCAAGACGCTCCATCCGAAGCTCTACGGCGGGCTGCTCGCGCTGCGTGACGACTCGACCCACCTCCACCAGGCGGAAGAGAACGACGTCGAGTTCGTCGACCTCGTGTGCGTGAACCTGTATCCGTTCGAGCGGACCGCCGCCCGGCGCGGGGTGGGCGACCCCGAGGTGATCGAGAACATCGACATCGGCGGACCCTCGATGATCCGGGCCGCGGCCAAGAACTTCCAGTTTGTCGCCCCGGTCGTCAGCCCCGAGAGCTACGACGCGATCCTCGCCGAGCTGCGCGAGTTCGACCGCCGGCTATCGCCGACCACGCGCGAATCACTCGCCGCGGAGGCGTTCGCCTACACCGCGCGGTATGACACCGCGATCGCGCGCTGGTTCCAGGAGAAGGGCGCCGACTTCCCGGCCTTGATGGTGCGCGCGTTCGAGAAGGTGCTCGAGCTGCCCTACGGCGAGAACCCCCACCAGCGGGCCGCCTACTACTCCCAGGTCGGCGCCCGCACCCATGTCCTCTCGATGATCTCCCAGCTCGGCGGCAAGGAGCTCTCGTTCAACAACCTCCTGGATCTCGACGCCGGCCGCTTGCTCGTCAGCGAGTTCCAGATCCCCGCCTGCGTGATCGTCAAGCACAACAACCCGTGCGGCGTGGCCGTCGGCAAGAGCGCCCTCGAGGCCTACCAGAAGGCGTTCGAGTGCGACCCGATGTCGGCCTACGGTGGCGTCATCTGCCTCAACCGTCGCGTCGACCGCGCCCTGGCCGAGGTGATCTCCCAGCAGTTCGTCGAGGTGCTGTTCGCCCGCGGTTACGACGAGGACGCGCTCGAGCTGCTCGAGGACAAGCCCAACGTCCGCCTTCTCGACGATCGCGAGCGCCGCACCCCGGACATGATCGATCCGGCCCTGCGTCAGGTGGTCGGCGGGATGCTCGTCCAGGACCGCGACTACGACCTCGAGGAGCGCTCCGAGATGCAGGTCGTCTCCAAGCGCTCACCGACCGAGGCCGAGTGGGGCGAGCTGTCCTTCGCCTGGAAAGTGTGCAAGCACGTCCGCTCCAATGCGATCGTCCTGTGTCGCGATCTCGCCACCGTGGGGATCGGCGCCGGCCAGATGAGCCGCGTCGACTCGGTCCGCCTCGCCATCGAGAAGTCCCGGTCCTCCCTCGAGGGATCGGTCCTCGCCTCCGACGCCTACTTCCCCTTCGCTGACGGGCCCCAAATCGCCCTCGACGCCGGCGCCAAGGCGATCATCCAGCCCGGCGGCTCGATCCGCGACAACGACGTGGTCGAGGCGGTCGACGCAGCCGGGGCGGCGATGGTCTTCACCGCGCGCCGCCACTTCCGCCACTAACCGCCTCTTGGGCCCGGCCCCGGTCGG
>DATBYI010000236.1:0-6345 GCA_036513815.1 Solirubrobacteraceae bacterium | reverse complement strand
AGACGTCGCATCGGCACGGCCCGGCGGAGGGCCTCGACCATCTTCGCGCTCGCCTCGCCGGCCCCGAGCATCCCCTCGAGCAGCGGCGTCTCGGTCGGCCCGGGGCACACGCTGTTCACGGTCACCCCGCGGCGCGCCACCTCGCGCGCGAGCGTCTTGCCGAACGCCACCTGGGCCGCCTTGGCCCCGGCGTAGACCGCTTCCTGGGAGGACCCGACCCGCGCGGCGTCGGAGGAGATGTTGACCACCCGGCCGTACTCACGCTCGACCATCCCCGGCACGACCCGCCGGCACACGCGCAGGCAGCCCTTGTAGTTGAGCTCGATGATCCGCTCCCAGAACGCCTCGTCGGTCTCGAGGAACGAGTGGAACTCGTCCCAGCCGGCGGTGTTGACGAGGATCTCGATCGGGCCGAGTTCGCGTTCGACGCGCGCTGTCGCCTCCTGCACCGAGTCGGCATCGGTCACGTCGAGGTGGACGGCGAGTGCCGCCTCGGCGGCGGCGTCGTCGGCAATATCGCCCGATACGACGCGGTGTCCGGCGGCGGCCAGGGCGGCGACGATCGCGCGGCCGATCCCGCCCGCGCCGCCCGTCACGAGTGCCACTCGGGGCTCCATCGGCTGAACAATACGATGGGGCGGGTGGAGCGCTTCGGCCCAGACGAGCTGGCGAGCGCGCTCGTCCTGACCTTCGACAACCTGGGGGAGGCCAGCGCACTCGAGCGCGGCGAGCAGCAGGTCCCCACCGGACGCGACCCATCGGTGACCCGGGCGCTGCCCTGGCTGCTCGACGAGCTCGATCGCCACGGCCTCAAGGCCACCTTCTTCGTCGAGGCGATCAACTGTGAGCTGTATCCCGACGCGGTGGCCGGCATCGCCGCCCGCGGGCACGAGCTCGGCCATCACGGCTGGAGCCACGAGCCGTGGGCGCAGCTTTCGCCCGCCGACGAGCGCGAGGTACTGGCCGGGGGCCTGGGCGCCTACGAGGCCCTCGGTCTACGCCCGCGCGGCTTCCGCCCGCCCGGCGGTGAGCTCACGCCGGACTCGCCCACGGTCCTGCGTGAGCTCGGCTTCACGTGGTGTTCGCCGGCCGGTCGCGATGCTCGGATCGAGGACGGCCTCGTCTACGTGCCGTTCGAATGGGAGCTCGTCGACGCGTACCACCTGATGGACAGCTTCGGCTCGCTGCGCGCGATCCGGGGCTATTCCGAGCCATCGGGCGCGCCGGCGGAGGTCGCCGAGCGTCTCGTCCGGGGCATCGGCTCCGGCGGGCGCCACACGCTCATCCTCCACCCGTTCCTGATGCTCGACGAGGCGTGGGCGGTCGGGACGGCCCGTGTCCTCGATGCGGTCGCCGCCCTCGCCCGCAGCGGTGACGCCTGGGTCGTCCCGGGCAACGTGTTCGCGGATTGGCAACTCGCGCGAAGTTAAAATCGACGCGCCACTACCACCAGGAAGAGGAGACGCCACATGCGGGGCTTCATTCGCGGCACCCACCACCTGACGTTCTGCGTCGGCGGCGCCCAGGAGGACTACGACTTCCATGTGCGCGTGCTCGGGCTCAAGAGCGTCAAGAAGACCGTCCTGTTCGACGGCGAGATCCCCATCTACCACCTCTACTACGGCAACCGGCTCGGCGACGCGAGCACGCTGCTGACCGCCTTCCCCTACCGCCAGGCCGGGTGGATGGGCAAGCGCGGCACCAACCAGGCGAAGTCGCTCAACCTCTCGGTTCCCGTGGGCTCGATCGGCTTCTGGTCCGACCGCCTGTCGGAGTTCCAGATCGACCACGAGCCGGGCGAACGGTTCGGCACCGAGCGCCTCTTCTTCCGCCACCCGTGCGGGATCGAGTATCAGATCGTCGCCGACCCGAACCCCGACGACCGCGACCCCTACGACGCACTCGTCCCAGCCGAGCACGCCATCCGTGGTGCCTACGGCACGACGACCTCGGTGCGCGAACCCGATCCGCAGGACTTCTTTATCCGAGAGGGGATGGGCGGCGAGCTCCTCTCCTCCGAGGGCCCGCACCACCAGTACCAGATCGGCGACAACGAGGGCTACGGCCGCATGGTGGAGCTGGCCGAGGAGCCCGATCTGCCCCAGGGGACGTGGAACTTCGGCGAGGGCACGATCCACCACCAGGCCTTCGACGTCGTCTCGGCGGCCAACCAGCAGGAGGTCAAGGACTGGATCGTCGGGCTCGGCTTCACCGACGTCTCCGAGCCCAAGGACCGCGGTTACTTCTTCTCGATGTACTGCCGCAGCCCCGGTGGTCTGCTGGTCGAGATCGCTTACGGCACCCCGCAGGGCTTCCTGATCGACGAGTCCGAAGAGGAGCTCGGGACGCACATGTGCATCCCGCCCCACTGGGAGGACCGCCGATCGGAGGTCGCCCAGCTCGAGCCAATCGAGACGATCGAGACCGTCGTCGGGTAGATCCCTGGTCGCATCACGATTGGATCACGGGTGGATCGGTAGGTCGAGCCGGCGACCCGTGCTCCAGCAGACCGCGAGCTGAGTTCGGCCGTGCACGCCGAGCTTGGCAGTGGCGTGCGTGAGGTGCTTCTTGATCGTGTCCTCCTCGACGGACATGATCTGCGCGATCTCGCGGTTGGCGAAACCCTGGGTGACGAGCTCGGCGATCTGTGACTCACGGACCGAAAGCACGTCCGGCACGCCCGCGGGAAGGTATCGCCGGAGCTGTTCGGTCAGCTCCGGGACGAGCATGACAAGCGCTCGCTGAGCGCGCTCGTCGGGCGCCTCGCGGCCTGCGACCGTGAGGAAGCCGTCGGTGGACCCACCGCCGGCGAGCCGAAACGAGAGCTGGTACTGGTCGCCGTTGCGGCGCAGGAACTCATCGATGTAGCGCTTGTGCTGCGCGTCGAGCCGCGAGTAGACGCGGGCGGTGGAGGCGTGGCCGTCGCGCGCGTACACCCGGCGTGCGACGTCGCTGGTGAGCGCGTCCAGATGGAACCAGCGCTCGAAGTACTCCTCCATGACGTGCGGTCGCAGGCCGTGCTGAAGCCCCGCGTAGGCGGTGCGCCCGGGAAGCTCACCCTCGGACAAGCCGAGCATGAACGCGCTGCGCCGGATGCCGAAGTGCTCGTCGAGCGCCTCGAGTGTCATGGTCAGGAACTCGCCCACGGAACGGGCTCGGTCCGCGGTCTCGAGCACCGCGGTCGCGTGCCTCTGGTCGGTCCCACGCTCGGGCTGTCTGCCCATGTTGCGCCCTCGGCGAGAGCGTATCCGCCGCGATTCCCCTTTTGTGGAATTGATTGTCGGAAAACCGGTCGGTAGAAGCACGTGCGATGCGCATCGCACGGGACCCGGAGCGGATCCCAGCTTCCTTGCGGATGCTGGCGCGGACGCTGCTGTCGCTCGCACTAGGAGTCCTCATCCTCGGCGCGGCGGTCCCGTCGGTGGCGCATGCGCTGACGCGTGCGCAGGCAGACCGAGTCGCGCTTGCGGCGCTGCGGCCGTCGTCGCTGGCGCGCCCGGTGGTCGTGTATGGCCTGCCGCAACCGCTGGGCGGCTCGCAGCAGGTTTTCTTGGAGGGCGTGCCGCCGCCACGTGGCCGCGCTGGGCTCAAGCCGGCCGGTCGTCAGTGGCTTTTCTTCGAGGATCTGGTGCCGGGTGCGTTCTTCGACCATCCCGGGCGGCTGCTGTTCGTGAGCGACAGCAGTGGTCGTGTCAGCTCGAGGATCGCTACCGAGTCCTTCCCGATGCTGGGGGGTCGCGCTCCGTTCATCGAGCCGGGTGTTCCGCGTCGTTACGTGGTGTTCGCTCGCCCAGCGGATGCCGCGCTCGTCGCGGCGGCCAGGCCGTCGCCGGCGTTCATGCGATCACAACTGGCAGCCAGGAGCGTCCTGCCGGGCGGATGGACGACCGGCGAGTGCGTCCTCACCGTCGGTGACCACGGACCGGACCAGAAGAACTTCGGCCTTGACATCAAGGCGGTGGCGGACACCGCCCGGGCGTTCGGGATCCCGGTTTACCCGTTGCCCGACCGGCCCGATGGCGCAGCGCCGGACGGGACGGACCTGCCCGGCTTCGCCGGTGCGCTCGCGAAGAAGGGGTGCAAGGACATCCTCATCTACCTCGCCGGCCACGGCTTCGTGACCGGAACGCCTCGCGTCGCGGTCTCCGCGGAGGCGGAGCCGAACGGGTCGTCGCTCAACGGCTTCGTCACCGCGGGCAACCTGCGCGACACGCTGCACTTCAACTCGGGCACGACCTTCAAGATCATCATCGAGTCGTGCTACTCGGGCCGGTTCATCAAGCCTCTTCCGGCGTCGTTCAAGAACCTGCTCGTGCTGAGTGTGTCCAGCGCGGCTGACGAGCAGTCCTACAGCGGGTCCACGCAAGCCGTGGTCGACCCAACAACCGGTGAGGAAGTCAACATCAAGGGTGCGGGGCCCACTGCGCTGTCGCCCTTCGTGCAGAACTTCCTCGCCGGATGGCTCAATTTCGCGAACTCGGCGAGCGACGTCGCCGCGGCGGGGGCCACCGGCGGATCGCTGTTCGCGTACATGATCGCCGACGGCAAGGCGCTCGGCGGCAGCCTCGACATTCCTGCCAATGTCGGCGCGACACACCCGAGGACGCTCCTCCTCAACCTCGCGACGCCGGCCCCCTCTTCGCCGCCGCCGACTCCGCCGCCGACGCTGCCGCCGCCGACTCCGCCGCCGCCCACCCAGCCGCTAGGTTCGAACACGACGTTGGATTGCCCGGCGACCGCGGTGCTCGACGGCTCGGAGGGAATCGAAGACGAAGGATCCGTCAGCACTCCGGACCCGATGGGAATCCCGAGCGTGACGGTAACGGTGACGTTCACCGAGCCGGACCAAACCCCCGTCAGCAAGACCGCGACCACCGACGCCGCCGGCGATTACACCGTAGCCGTGCCCGCCAGCCAGATGGGCACGTGGACGAGCGTCGCAACCTTTGCCGGCGACAGCCAGTACAGCTCGTCGTCATCCGGGGCGTGTACGACCTACGTTGGGTGAGCGACGGAGCCGAATGCTGTTGGCGAATCCGAGCCTGTCAATCTTCCGGAATGACCGACAAGAGCGACTTCACCAAACAGGAATGGGACACCGTCCTCAAGGGCCCGCCGGCGGCCGGCCTGATCGTGGCCACCGCCGCGAGGGGCGGGACGTTCCGCGAGAGCGTCGCGATCGCCAAGTCCTACGCCGAGGCGCGGCAGGAGCACGGCGCGAGCCAGCTCCTCGACGAGATCGTGTCCGCCAAGCCCGAGATCGACCATCATCTCTATCACTCCCCCGAACAGGTCAAGACGGCCGGACTCGAGCATGTGCGGGACGCCGTCCAGCTGCTCGAGACCAAGGCGACACCGGATGAGGTGAACGACTACCGGCGGTTCGTGCTCACGCTCGCGGACAAGGTGGCGAGCGCCCACCGTGAGGGCGGGGCCGCCGTCAGCGGTGCCGAGCAGGCGGCCATCGCTGACGTAACCACGGCACTTGGAGGCGACGGCAGCTAGTCCGCCGCGCGATAGAGCGTCACGTTGCGGTCCAACCGGCTGCCGGCGAAGCCCTTCGGTCGGCCACCCTGGGCGTCGAGGTATGCGAGCTGGCGGGAGATCGTGCCGAGGTCGCCGGGGAACGTGTGGTCGAGCATCCACGTCTGGATCGCGACGCCACCGCCGGCCGTGCGCAGCACGCGGAGCGCGCGGGCCTGCTGGGGGTAGTCGATGAGCGAAGCGGTGTTGATCAGCCAGTAGCCGGCGCGCGGCTCGATCGAGTTGTGGTGGGTGTGGCCGGACAGCGCGGCGATCACGCGCGGGTGGCTGTCGAGCACGGACAGGATCGACTCGCCGCCCTCGGAGGCCTCGAGCGGCTGGTGTGACACGACGATCACCCACCGGCCGAGCGCCGAAGCGCCTCGAAGCTGACCGGCCAGCCAGCCGGGCTGGTCGGGGCGGACGAGGCCGCCCGATCCTCCGGCGCGGCGGGCCAGATCGAGCACGATCACGCGCAGATCGCGCCCGACGTCCGCGGAATAGTCGAGGCTCGCGGTGGCGCCGGGCCGCAGCTGGGAGAGGACCTCGGCGGCGGCCATTTCCTGCCGTCGGGGATCGGCGGGCACGCGCACCTTGGGTCCGGCCAGTGCCTGCGCGAGGAACTGATTCACGAGTCCGGGGAGCGGCGGCCCGTCGGGCGAGCCGCCCGCGGTCAGTTGCGTCCCCGGCGGGAGCGACAGCCCGGGCGGGAGCTCCCACAGCGCCTCATCGCCCAGCGCGAGCGCACGCGTCTCGTCGGTCGGGGTGAGCTCGCCGGCGACGAGGATGTCGTGGTCGCCGAGCACCGGGTAGACCGGGCTG
>DATBYI010000235.1:0-2284 GCA_036513815.1 Solirubrobacteraceae bacterium | reverse complement strand
CGGGCGACGTCGAGCGCGTCGTCGAGCGACTCGAAGGTGATCTGCGCTCGGTAGCCAGACCCTTTGGCCAGGGTGACGTCGACGTCGCGGCCGAGGGCAGCGCCGAGGGCGTCGGTGATCAGCTCGACCGCGGCCGCCTGGTCGGGGTGAACCGCAGAGGTGGGGCGGGAGCGGCGGCGCCGACCCGACGGGGTTCCGGCGGCGCGGGCGCGGGACTCGAGCTCGCGGACCGACCAGCGGCCGCGGGCGGCGTCGCGCGCGAGGGTGCGGCGAGCCGTGTTGTCGTCGGTCAGGAGCAGCGCGCGACCGTGGCCCTCGGTCAGATCGCCGTGCTCGAGCAGGTCGAGCGCCTCGTCGGGAAGGTCGAGCAGGCGGATGAGGTTCGACACCGCGACGCGGCTGCGGCCGACCCTGACGCCGACATCCTCGCGGGTCAGGCCGAGCTCCTCGACGAGGGCGGCGCAGGCGCGTGCCTCCTCGACGGGATTGAGGTCCTCGCGCGCCATGTTCTCGATCAGCGCCACCTCGAGCGAGGCCGCGTCATCGTGCCGGCGCACGACGGCCGGAATCGCGTCGAGCTCGGCAAGCTGCGCGGCCCGCCAGCGGCGCTCGCCGGCGATGAGCTCGTAGCGGCCACTCGGATGAGGTCGGACGAGCACGGGCTGGAGGACGCCGCGGGCGCGGATCGAGCCGGCGAGGGAGATCAGGGAGTCCTCGTCGAACACCCGGCGCGGCTGATTTGGACTGGGGTCGATCATGTCGACCGGGATCGGCCGGAGCTCCTGGAGCTCGTCGCGCGGCGCAACGGACAGGATCGCCGCGAGCCCTCGGCCCATTCCCTTCGGTCGCTCAGCCACGCGCGGCCACCTCCTTTGCCAACTCGAAGTAGGCGTCCGCACCGGCGCAGTGCGGATCGTGATGAATCACCGGTTTACCAAAACTTGGTGCTTCGCCGATGCGTACGTTGCGCGGGATGACGGTGTCGAACACCAACTCGGGGAAATGCTCGCGCACCTCACGCTCGACGTCCTGCGCGAGGCGGGTGCGGCTGTCGTGCATCGTGAGCAGCATCCCGGCCACGGTAAGCCATGGGTTGAGCTCGCGCTGGACGAGCGAGAGCGTGTCAAGCAGGCCGGCCAGCCCCTCGAGCGCGAAGTACTCGGCCTGTACGGGCACGATCACGCGATTCGCCGCCACCAGAGCGTTGACGGTCAGAGGCCCGAGCGAGGGCGGACAGTCGAGCAGGATGAACGCGTAGCGGTCGCGAATCGGCGCGAGCGCCTCCCTGAGGAGCCCTTCCGAGCCCGGCACTCGCGGCAGCTCGATGTTCGCGCCGGCCAGGTCCGGACCGGACGGGGCGACGGAGAGGCGCTCGATCCCCGTCGGGCGGATCACTTCCTCGAACGTCGCGGAGCCGACCAACACGTCGTAAACGGTGCCGGGGCCGTCCTTGCTGATCCCGAGCCCGATCGTCGCGTTGGCCTGGGGATCGATGTCGACGAGCAGGGCGTCGTAGCCGGCCTCGGCGACACACGCGGCCAGGTTGACCGCCGTGGTCGTCTTTCCGACCCCGCCCTTCTGGTTGGCAATCGCGTACACCGTCCCCACGCGCCTGACGGTACCGCCGAGACCGGTCAGATCCTGCACGAAGTATTGGAAGGGTCGGTGGCGCCTGGCGGCGGCTCGTCGGAAGGGTCGGCGCGCCTGACGGGGGGCGGCCTCGGAAAGGGTCGGCGGCGCCCGACGGCGGCGGCTCGTACTTCACCGCCGACCGAGCGGGCGCTTGAGCGCCATGCCGGGCCGCCGGGGGAACGCGGCCGGCGTCTCACTGACCTTCGACATGAGGTGGAGGTATCGGTTCTGAGCCGCCGGATAGGGCCGAACAGGCACGATCTCGCCCGGCTCGAGACCGACCTGAGCAGCGGCTCGTGCCCCCGAAGCCTCAGCCTCTTGATCACGACGACCCCTCCACACCACGAGGGTGCCGCCGCGGGCGAGCAGGGGCGCCGCGTACTCGACGACGACCTCGAGCGGGCCCACGGCGCGGGCCGTGACGACGTCGAAGGCGCCAAGGCCGTCGGGCCAGGCCTCGATCCGAGCGTTGACAACGCGTGCGTTCGGCACCTCGCAGGTCGTCACGGCGCGCTCGATGAACGCGGCCTTGCGCGCCGCGCTCTCGACGAGCGCGACCTCCGCCTCCGGCAGGGCGATCGCGAGTGGAAGCCCGGGGACGCCGGCGCCACTGCCCAGGTCGGCCAGCGCCTGGGCCGCGCGGACCGGATCG
>DATBYI010000234.1:0-4831 GCA_036513815.1 Solirubrobacteraceae bacterium | reverse complement strand
GCACGATTGGGTGCTCGGGACAGCCGACGGCGACTGGGTCTCAATGGGGATCCCCTCCGACGGCTCCTATGGCGTCGACGAAGGCGTGATCTGTGGCTTCCCCGTCACCTGTTCGGGTGGCTCCTACCAGGTGGTCCAGGGTCTCGAACTGGACGACTTCTCGCGCAAGAAGATCGACGCGAGTGTCAAGGAGCTAAAGGACGAGCGCGATACGGTGACGCGGCTCGAGCTGGTCTGAAGCCCCTCGCCGCAATCGTTACCAGCCTGGGACCCGCCTCGCTCATTGAGCGAGGCGGTGCTTCCAGGCGTCAGCTTGACTCATGCCGAGTCTGCCTTCCGAGCACGCGATCAGCCTGTCTGCGCAGGCGCGGCACGACATACGTCTCGCGTAGGCGTCGCCTTAGAACCAGTGCCAAGAGGCTGGTCACCGCGCGCCACGCTCGGTTTGACCCCGCGTCGCGGTAGTAGCGATCGACCCAGTCGTCTGATTCAGCGTCAGCCTGCTTGCGGAGTCGCGGAGGCGGGAACTCATACTCCCTCGGCAGGTCTATCCCGAGACGGTCCAGCAACTCGCGAACCGTGGACTCGTAGTTACGAGCGAGATCCTCGTAGACGACGGTCAACGGCGTGATGCCGGCGCGCGTGAAGTACTCCTCCCAGGCGCACTCCTCTCGCACGATTTGACGAAGGGCGAGGTCGACCGCGTAGAAGTTGTAGTCGGCGGCGTGCGAACGCTGCGGCTGCGCCGTCAATTCCTTCCATTGGCTTGACTGCCGCGCCTTGACGAGCGACACGGCTTGACGGACCTTATCTCGACGCGTGACCCAGACGTATTGGAGATTCGGGAAAAGGCTCTTCAAGTTCTCGGCCAACGAGAGAGCGCCTTGCTCAGGTGAGACTCCGAGCATCTCGCCGAGGTAGGGCACGTTCGGCCATTTCACCTTCGACGCAAACACGCCGTTTGGCGTCGTGCCGTTTCTCAGCACTCGCTTCAAGCACTCGTCGAACGGCGCTCTTTGCCAGTCGCATACCCAGGTGTCGGGGTCCTTGAGAGCTGCGCCGGCCGCCACAAAGACGGTGCCGTCCGGGGCCCGCTCCGGGAAATACTCCTCGGCATCGCCAGCGACTCCGGAACTGCTCAGTCCGTCACACAAGAGCGTGCTGCCGCAGCGCATCGTGTGGCAGATGAAGAGGCAGGCCACTGGCGCCACGCTCGCCTCCCGGGCGATCGACCCTCTGGGGGGCGTCCGGGTCACGAGTCGGAGGTGCTGACTCTGTCGACCGTCGATGGCGGTGTCTGTCAAGTGGCTGCGCTCGGGGGCCGTCCACGGCGCTGGAAGCAGCTGGGCGTGGCTCGTCGCTAGATTCGACGGCATCGTATTCGCCGCCTGCGGCAGCTGTTGCTGCACGCTGGATCCAGTCAGGCGTGATCCGCCTTCCTCTTGCGCTCCGGCATAGCGCATGCTGGCTGTATAACGCTCCCGCGATCTAATAACTTCTGCTCCCACCCCTCGGTCGCGAGCGCCCCGATTCGTGGCGCCAAGCCCAGCTCACGCAGCTCCAGGGTCGGCCCTGGCCGATCGCCCCAGGCTCATCATGCACGAACGGCCGCGCACCGACGTTCGCGCGGCCGTTTCGTTCTCAGGTGTGTACGCGGGAACTAACTAACCGGCCGGGTGCCAGCCCTGACCGTCGCGCCTCACCTGTCCGTCGCTGGCGAGCCGCGGCATCACGCGATACAGGTAGTTCGGTTCGATGCCCATCTTCTCGGCGATCTGCGGAATCGTGATGCCCGGCGTGCTGCGCACGAGTTCGAGCGCCTGATTGGCACGTGTGCCACTGCGGCTACGGCCGCGCGGACGACCGGGGCGACGGGCTGCCGCCCGGCGTCGGGTCGGCTGTGGCGTAGCCGCGGCGCGCGGTCGACCGGGTCGCCGCCGGCCACCGACCAATGCGGTACGAGCCGCCTCGAGGCGGGCCACTTCTTCCTTCAGCTCGCGCAGGCGGTCATCGATGTCCTTCACGGTGCTGTCTACAAACCCAGCCAAATTGAACACTCCCTCTATGGAAGAACGATGAGCTTGCCAACCAAGATTACATGCACTGACTGTCGTAAAGCGTTTTGCTGCCACGAGACCGTCAACGCACGACTCAGGCATGCAGTTATTCAACGACTCTCCCGGGCAACCTGCCCGAGGCTCATTGGCGCTCGAGTAGTGCCTTCAGGCGAGCCAGTGAATTGGTCGCTTCGCGCTCCGACGTCGCGCCGACAATGAACCGGCTGGCGACGTTTCCCAGCTTGCCGCCGGGCGGTGCGAACGTGTTCGTGTAGTCGAACCGGGTCGGTCCGTTGTCGTCCCCCGACAGCTCATAGCTGATGCTTGCCAGCGAGTGCGCCGGACCGTGTCCTTCCCAATCGGCATGGTGGGGAGACCTGACCGCGGTCAGCGTCCAGTGAACGTGGAAACTCACGCCACGGACGTGCAACACCTGCTCCATGGTCGATCCCTTGCGCAGGGGATAGTCCGACACGTCCTTGACCGAGCGGTGAATCGTGACCCAGTCCTTCAACCGGTTGGGATCCATAATCGTTTCCCACACCTGTTGGAGCGGTGCGTCGATGTCGATCTGCGCGTGGACCGCACTCATGACGCGCAGACACTAACGCCCGCGGGTGCGCCGAGCGCCGCAGGGGGAGCGAGTCGGCGGCCGCCGGGACCTCGCCGGGTCCGCGCCTCGAACGCCGCGGGGGTCCCAGCCTCGAACGTCGCCGGGTCCGCGCCTCGAACGTCGCCTCGCGAACGCCACCGCGGCCATGGCGGTGGCGCGGTGCGCTCGCCGGCGGCTCTCGAAAGCCCCGGAAATTGCGCGACGTTTCGCGCCGCCGCCGAAAGTTCCCGCTGTTTGCAGGGATTTAGCCAGATGTGAAGTTCTTGCGATTTCCGGAAATCGTCGTTGCAGGAGGGGGGAGAAGTCGGCTTTGATGCTCGTCACGTAGTTGAGCTTCTCGTAGGAGGAATGGCGGTGACGAACGGCCGCGGACGGACGACAAAGGTGAGCTGTGAGGACTGCTTCTTCCGCGCGAACCTGCTGTGCGCGGTGACGGACTCGGGTCCCTGTGCCACCTACCGTCCCAACCATCCTGACGGCCTGCGTCCGCCCAAGCAGATGCAGTTCGTGTTCCGGCAGGATCGCCGGCTCCAGGTCGCATGGGCGTTTCCGTCGGCCAGCGAGCAGCGCGCGTTGCACGCCGGCGTGTAGTGTTTGGGCCATGTACTGGCCGCTCATCGGAGGGTTCATCGCCGTGGTCCTCCTGACGCTCCTGATCGGCTGGCTCATCGACATCTCGCGCCAGAACGACGCCGACCGCCACTGACGAGCGCCGGCGCGGTGGAGCAGCTCCCCACCAGGCTTTCCGGGCCCGTACTGCTCCAACCCGCCGTACACGGTGACGCGCGTGGGTTCTTCCTGGAGAGCTACCGGAAGAGCGTCCTGTCGGAGCTTGGGATCGAGGACGAGTTTGTCCAGGACAACCACTCGCGCTCGCGGGCGGGCGTGGTGCGAGGTATGCACTTCCAGCCCGGAATGGCCAAGCTGCTGCGTTGCGCGCGCGGCTCGATCTACGACGTGCTGGTCGACGTGCGCCGCGGGTCGCCCACCTTCGGAGAATGGGAGGGGTTCGAGCTCAACGACGAGAGCCACCGGCAGCTTTACTGCCCGGACGGCTTCGCCCACGGCTTCTGTGTGCTGAGCGAGGTGGCGGACGTCGTGTACATGACCTCGGCCTATTACGACCCGAACCTGGAGAGCGGGTTCGCCTACAACGATCCGGCGGTGGGAATCGAGTGGCCCTCGGGCGTGGAACTGATCGCGTCGGCCCGGGACGCCGGAGCGCCCTCCCTCGCGGAGATTGCCGACTCGCTCCCGTTCGTGTTCGAGTCCACCTGACCATGACCGGAACGACGTCCGCGAGCGTGACCGGAACGACGTCCGCGAGCGCGATTGCCGCCGCCCGCCTCGTCGAATCGCTCGAGCAGCTCGGGGTGGAGCTCGTGTTCGGGCTGCCCGGAGTGCACAACCTGCCGATCTGGAAAGCGCTGTCGCAATCGCCCATCCGCCTGGTCGGTGTCCGTCACGAGCAGACCGCGGCCTACGCCGCGGACGGCTACGCGCGCGCCACCGGCCGGCTCGGCGTGGCGGTGGTGACGACCGGGCCGGGGGCGGCCAACACGCTTGGGGCGACCGGCGAGGCGATGGCCGCCTCCTCGCCCGTACTTGTCATCGCCACCGACACGGCGAGCGCGCTGCGACGCGAGGGTGTCTACCGCGGCACGCTGCACGAGACGCGCGACCAGACCGCCATGTTCGTCCCCGTGACCAAGGCCGCCCGCGCGGTCGGTGGCGCGGAAGAGGTCGCCACCGCCGTCCTCGAGTTGGGCGCGCTGGCGCTGAGCGCGCCGACCGGCCCGGTGTATCTCGGGGTCCCGACCGACCTCCTATCCAAGCCGGTCTCGGGTTCGGCAAGCGTGAACGCGGCGGTGGCGGAGACGGCTCACCCGCTGCCTTCAGAGGACGCGCTCGACCGCGCCGCTGTCGCGCTCGCCGAGGCCGAGCGGCCGCTCATCTGGGCCGGCGGCGGCGCGCTCCGTGCGGGCGCCGGGCCCGCGGTGGGCGAGCTCGCGCTGAAACTGGCCGCGCCGGTTCTCACCACCTTCATGGGCCGCGGCCTGCTCTCACCCGAGCATCCGTGCGCGGTCCCCGGTCCGGCGCACGCGCCCGAGGTCGGAGCTCTGTGGGACGAGGCGGACGTGGTGCTCGCCGTCGGCTCGGA
>DATBYI010000233.1:0-2012 GCA_036513815.1 Solirubrobacteraceae bacterium | reverse complement strand
CTGATCGCCGCCGCGCCGCCCCTGTTCCTCGGCTTCCCGATGGCGAGGCTCCGCTCGACCGCGGTGATCATGAACATGTGCATCTTCGGCGCCGTCGCGCTCGGTCCGTTGATCGGCGGCATTCAGGCGGGTGCCCACGGGTGGCGACCGCTGTTCTGGATCGTCGGCGGGATCTCCGTGGCGGCGCTCGTGCTCTCGCTGCTGACGTTCGAGGACGCGCCCCCGGCCGACGTGACCGCCCCGAAGGATCCGCTGGCGATTGTGTTGGCCGCATCCGGCGCTGGCCTCGCGTTCTTCGGCGCTTCGCAGCTGCTCACCCATCCGTTCCTGTCGCCCATCACGATCGTTCCGCTGCTCGTCGGCCTGGCGCTGATTCTGGTGCTGATCATCAACCAGTCGGTGAAGCAGCATCCGCTGCTCACGATCCGCAGCATGCTGACGAGCACGATCCCGGTGGCCGGAATCGTGGTGGCGCTGTTCGCGGCCGCCGCGTCGGTGTCGGCGACCGAACTGTCGGCCGGGGTCCTCGGGACGCGCTACGGGCCGCTGCATGTGGGACTGCTGTACCTGCCGGAGTTCGCCGGCGCGGTGGTGACAGCGATCGTCCTCGGGGTCGTGCTTCAACGGCGCGGGCTGCAGTACCTCCCGCTCGTCGGGATGGTGTTCCTGGCCGCGGGCATCCTCGTCTTTCGGATCCAGCTGCCGCCCAGTCAGGCCCTCGCCCTGATCGGCTCGGGATTGACCGGCATCGGCGTGGGCGCCACCGTCGCCCCGGCACTGTTCGTCGCCGGGTTCTCGCTGCCGTCGTTCAACCTGCAGCGGGTGTTCGCGATCGTCGAGCTGCTCCGCGCGTGCGCTGCCTTCATGATCGCCCCGATCTTCGCTCACTTTGCCGCCACCGTTGGTTCGGGTCCGTACGGCGGGGTCGGGATCGCGCTGTGGATCGGCGCCGGCCTAGCCGTCACCGGCGCGCTGCTCGCCGTCGCTCTCTACGTGTTGGGCGGTGCGCGACCGCAGGCTCCGGACATCGTGAGCTTCCTCGCCGGCGAGTCGCCAGCGTATCCCTCGCCGCCGCTGCTGGCGCGGGTACGCGGGCGGGCAGGACGGGGCGTCGCTGCGCCCGAGCTGGCGCAGTCATCGCGCGGCAATGAGTGACCGGCCCGTCCGATCGGCAGCCGGCCCCGTCGTGATCGCCTACGACGGATCCGAGCTGTCCAGACGCGGGATTGAGGAGGCCGGGGAGCTGCTAACCCCGGGACGCCAGGCGGTCGTCGTATGCGTCTGGGAGCCGTTCGACCTTGGGTTCGTACCGGTCGACGATGAGCCCTTCGATGCGGAGGACGCGGCTGCGGTCCGCGCTGCAGCCGAGCGTACCGCGGCGGCGGGTGCCGCTCTGGCCGACGCGGCCGGCTTTCGCTCCGAGAGCCTCGCGATCGACACGGCGCCAGCCTGGAAGGGCATCGTCCAACTCGCCGACGAGCGCGACGCCAGCGTGATCGTCCTCGGCTCCCACGGTCGCAGCGGGCTGGCCTCGGTAATCGTCGGGAGCGTCGCCGGCGCCGTCGCCGCCCACTCCCATCGCACCGTGCTGATCGCACACGCGCCGGGCGAATAACCCGCCGCTCACCGCTTCCTTCCAGCTAGCAGGAAGACGAGGATTGCAGCGAGCCTGGCCGCTCTGATGGAGACTGGCCGTGCAGACGGCACGGCTCGCGCGAGAGAACATTGCTGGCGTGTCTGCGATCGCGCCGAAGATCCACCAGCGGAGCGCGAGGGCATCACTCGACGCTGAATCGCGGCGGTGGGTCGAGCGGCTGCGTGTGGGACACCCCTGCCACGAGCAAGCGGTCGGCAGCCTCCACCGCGTGCTACGGCGCGTGGCCGTCCACGAACTGGCGCGCCGGCGTCACCAGCTCCTGTCCGTCAAGGGCCCCGAGTTCGACGATCTCGCTCAGCAGGCCGCCGACGATGCGCTGGTCAGCGTGCTCGACAAGCTCGAGGAGTTCCGGGGC
>DATBYI010000232.1:0-7944 GCA_036513815.1 Solirubrobacteraceae bacterium | reverse complement strand
GCGTAGGAGCCGCATTCGACGTCGTGCCAGATGACGGCGCTCATGCCGGGGCCGGCTCCCAGAACTGGACCGCCTGGCCTCGCTCGGCGAGCTCGTGGCGCAGCTCGAGCAGCGCGGTGTAGGTCGGCAGCACGTACAGCCGGCGCGAGTGGGTGGCAGCCACCGCGTGGTCCAGCGCCGGCGCCAGCCCCGGCACGACGTGCAGGCGGTCGCTCGGCACGCCGGCGTACTTGAGGCGCACGGCGAGCTCGCCGGCGCGCGTCCCGGCGCACGTCACGCCGCGCACGCGCCCGGCCAGCAGCTCGAAGTCGGCGTCCCACACCCACGAGACGTCGCGCCCGTCGGCGGTCCGGTCGTTGAGGATCACGAGCAGGTCGAGCTCATCACCCTCGAGCACGAGCGTGCGGAGGATCTCGTTCGCGCCGGCTGGGTTCTTGACCAGCAGCACCTGGACCTCGATGTCGCCGATGGCCAGCCGCTCCGCGCGCCCGAACGCCGCGCGCACCTCGCCGAGGCCGGCGACGACCGTGTCGAGCGGTAGCTCGAGCCCGAGGCACAGCGCCGCCGCGCCGAGCGCGTTGTAGACGTTGTAGAGGCCGGGGAGGGGCAGCTCGACGCGCGCCCGCCCGACGGGCGTCACGAGCTCGAACGACGAGCCGCGGGTGCCGTCGAGCGAGATGTGCTCGGCCGCGACGCTCGGCGCCGGTCGTTCCTGGCCGCACGACGGACACCGGTAGCGCCCCAGGTGCCCGAGGTATACGGCGTCGTACACGTACGCCGCGCCGCACCGGCGACAGTGCTTGGAATCCGAGGCGTGCTGCATCTCTGGCATGGCCATCGACGGGTCCTCGACGCCGAAGTAAGTGACCTCGGGCGCGTCGCGACCGAGGTCGGCGATCAGCGGATCGTCGGCGTTCAACACGAGGCGGGCGTGGCGCCCGGCCGGCGTCGCGGCCATCGTCGCCCACCGGTCGGCGATCGTGTCGAGCTCGCCGTAGCGGTCGAGTTGGTCGCGAAACAGGTTGCCGAGGACGATCCCGCGCGGAGCGAGCTCGGGCACGATCCGGTCCAACCAGAACTCGTCGACCTCGAACAGGCCGAGCTCGCCGTCGATCCGGCCGCCCGCCCGGGCGGCCTCCAGGAGCGTCGAAGCGACGCCGCCGGCCATATTCGCCCCCGCGCGGTTGTGCACCGCGGGCACGCCGGCGCGGGCGAGCACCGACGCGACCATGGCGGCCGTCGTCGTCTTGCCGTTGGTGGCGGAGACCACGACCGACCCGCGCGCGAGCCGCCCTGAGAGCTCCGAGATCGCACCGGGCTCTAGTGCGATGAGCACCTTCCCCGGGAGACTCGTCCCGCCCCCCCGTCCCGCCCGGCGCGCGAGCTCTCCGACCGCGCGCGCCGCGGCGATCTTGGCTGTGAGGAAACTCATCGGGGCACGATCATCCGGACCGCGCCCGGAAGCACCCGGACCGTGACCGGCAGCTCGGCGATCGGTTCGCCGTCGGCGTACAGGGTGAAGGGGCGATCCGCCGCGATGTGGAGCTCGCGCGCGCGCAGCACGGTGACCGCCGACTGGCGGACGTGCCGGCCGCTGAACACGGTCGGGGCCAGGCGCAGGAAGCGAAGGCGTGACATGTCTTCGATGATGACCGCGTCGAGTAATCCGTCGGTGAGCGAAGCCTCGGGGGCGAGGAGCATGCCGCCGCCGAACGCCTTCGAGTTGGCGGCGGCGACCGAGTAGCCGACGAAACGGCGGGCGGCGCCGCCGTCCAGGGTCACCTCGAACTCGGCCGGCCGCCAGCTCGGCAGAGCCCGGAGCAGCGCGTATGCGTACACGAGGCTACCGCGGACCCGCGTCGTCTCGTTCGCGATGCGGTTGACGACCGAGTCAAAGCCACAGCTGGCGATCCCGGTGAAGGTCCGGTCGTCGGCCTCGCCCAGGTCGAGCGCGCGCTCCACCCCCGAGGCGAGAACCTCGCAGGCCGCCACCGGCCGGCGCGGGATCCCGAGGACACGGCAGAGGTCATTGCCCCGGCCACCCGGAAGGATGCCCACGACGCCATCCGACTGCTTGAGCGCGCCGGCGACGGCGCCGATCAGACCGTCGCCGCCGAAGGCCACGGCGACCTCGCCGTTCGCGGCGGCCTCGAGCGCCAGGTCGCGCGCGTGCTGCAGGCTCTTCGTGTACTCGAAGCGCTGCTCGAGCCCGAGCGCCCGCAGCTCCGCCTGGACCTGTGGGAGCGCGCGGGCCGGGCGGCCTCCGCCGGCCACGGGGTTGACGATCAGAGCGAGTCTTCGCACCGTCCCATGATGCCTGACATGGCTAAGGCGGCAACCGCCGACAAAATTTCCATTTGCTACGGTTTCTCCTGTCATGGCGCTCAGCCTCGACCTTCGACTTCTTCTCCTCCCCCCTCGGGGGGAATAGCGCGTGGGCGGCCGCACGTAGCCGCGAGATCAGCACCGAGAAGAAGCGAAGTTCGAGCCAAAGAGGAGTGACATGACGAAGCCCGAGGACCCGAGTCGAGTACTGATCTTCGACACGACGCTGCGCGACGGCGAGCAGTCGCCCGGCATCTCGCTGAACACGCAGGAGAAGCTTGAGATCGCGCAGCAGCTGGCCCGGCTGGGCGTGGACATCATCGAGGCGGGCTTTCCGATCACCTCGCCGGGGGACTTCGAGGCGGTGCAAACCATCTCCCGGACGGTGGACGGGCCGGTGATCGCCGGCCTGGCCCGCACCCACGTGGCCGATATCGATGCGGCCTACAACGCGGTCAAGGACTCCTCCCGGCCGCGCATCCACACCTTCATCTCGACCTCCGACATCCACATCCAGTACCAGCTCCAGAGCACGCGGGAGGACGTCAAGGGGCAGGCCCGGGCGGCGGTCGCGCACGCCCGGCAGTACGTGGAGGACGTCGAGTTCTCGCCGATGGACGCGACCCGAGCGGACATCGAGTACACGGCCGAGGTGTGTCAGATCGCTATCGACGAGGGCGCCACGACGATCAACATCCCCGACACGGTCGGCTACACCATGCCGCACGAGTACACCGCGTATGTGGGAAAGCTGTACGAGCTGATTCCGGATCTGCGCAAGGTGACGCTGAGCGTTCACTGCCACGACGACCTGGGGCTGGCCGTGGCCAACTCATTCGCCGGGCTGCTGGCGGGTGCGCGTCAGGTCGAGTGCGCGATCAACGGGATCGGCGAGCGCGCCGGGAACGCGTCGCTCGAGGAGATCGTGATGCTGCTGCACACGCGCGCGCCGGACATCGGGCTGCACACGGGCATCGTCACGCGCGAGATCGCCCGCTCCTCCCGCATGGTTTCGCGGCTGACCGGTTACCCGGTGCAGCCGAACAAGGCCATCGTGGGGCGCAACGCGTTCGCCCACGAGTCGGGCATCCATCAGGATGGCGTGCTCAAGGAGCGCACCACGTACGAGATCATGGACGCCACCACGGTGGGGCTCGAGGCCAACTCGATCGTGCTCGGCAAGCATTCGGGCCGGCACGCCCTTCAGCAGGCGCTCTCGGAGCTCGGGATCGAGCTGACCGGTCAGGGCCTCAACACGGCGTTCAAGCGCTTCAAGGAGATCGCGGACAAGAAGAAGCACGTGACCGCGATGGACCTCGAGGCGCTCGTCACCGACGAGCTGCGCGAGGAGGTTGCGGCCTACCAACTCGAGTGGTTCGACGTCGAGGCCTCGACACGCCGGCCGCCGCACGCGACGGTCGGGATCCGCACACCTGACGGCGACGAGGTCACCGGATCTTTCACCGGCGACGGTCCGGTCGATGCGATCTTCCGCGCGATCAACGCCGCGACCGGGGCCGACGCCCGTCTCCGGGAGTTCCGCGTCGACGCGGTGACGGGGGGGCAGGACGCACTCGGCGAGACCTCGGTCGTGCTCGAGGTCGGCGGCGTGAGCGGCTCGGGTCAGGGCGTCTCGACGGACATCCTCGAGGCGGCCGGCCGCGCCTACGTGCGCGCTCTGTCGAACGCGCTGCGCCGGCGGGGGATCATGGCCGAGGCCGAGGCAGCGACGGCAGCGGCCGCGTCTGGGTCACCCGTGCGGACCCCGTGACGAACTTGAGCCCCTGCCGGTAGCCGGCGGCAAGCACCGGGCCCCGCCGGTCGCCGTCCATGAAGTCGGTCCCCATGAGCTCCGCGCATTCCGCGTTCGGAGCGAGCATCTGAACCGCAGCTCCGCGGCGCCGCAGGACGAGCGACTCGACCGACACGGCCGTTCGCGACACCCCGCGGACCACGGCGAGCACCCCGTTCGAGCCGGGAATGCTCGCCGTCGGGTTCAGGCACAGGACGTGGGTGTCGCGGCCGGCCGGGGCGGCGTCGAGGTTGGTCGGGCTCCACACGCCGCCGTCGACGTACTCGCGCCCGCCGATCGTGACCGGGGCGAACAGCCACGGCACGCAACACGACGCCACCACCGCATCGGCCACGCCGGCGCGCGGCGCGCGCGGGCTCCCGAACACGACCCGGCGCCCGCTCCGCTTGTCCACCGCGACGACTCGGAGACGGCCGTCGAAGCGCGGGTCGAGCCGTTCCACGCTCCGGTGCAGGTCGCTCAGCGTGTCGCTCGGTCGCGGCAGACGCCGCAGCAGCAGCGCGCGCGCCACCGCTCCTCCGGGCGCAGCCAGTCCGAGCGCGAGCGGCGCGAACGTGGCCCCGGCCGCAAGCGCCACGGCGCCCATGCGCCGGGCCGCGGCGAGTCCGGCCGCCGCCAGGCCGTCCACCGGCGCCTTGCCGTCGGCCACGTCGATCTCCTCGCTCTCTACCGTCGAGGGCCGTCGCGGCGACTGTCCGGCGACGAGGTGGGCGGCGACGATCGAGCCGGCCGACGTCCCCACGTAGTAATCGCAGTCGCGCAGATCGAACCCGCTGCCGTCCTCGATCCCGGCCAGGAGGCCCATCATCCAGGCCTCACCGAGGACGCCGCCGGCGCCCAGCACGAGCACGTCGGGGCGCGTTCGCATCATCCGTCCCAGGCTACCCGGAGCCCGCGGGCCTCGAATGGCCGCAGCCCCAAGGCATACATACGTATGTGATAGCGTACGCACGTATGCCGACGACCGCACAAGCGCACGCACACACAAACGGGCTCGGTTCCCGTATCCGCGCCCTGCGCGAGGCCATGGACCTGTCGCTTCGCGACCTGGCCGAGCGTTCGGGCGTGAGCGCGCCGATGCTCTCGCAGGTCGAGCGAGGGGAGACGAGCCCGACGATGCACGTCGCCACGCGCATCGCGGCTGGGCTCGAGCTCCGGCTCTCGCAGCTGCTGCGTCTCGACGAGGACGGTGCGGTGAGCGTCGTGCGCGCCCGCGAGCGGCGTAAGGGTCCGGCCACGGTGGCGGGCCATAGCTACGAGATCCTCACCCCGCCGCTGCCCGGACAGCGGGCCGAGCTCTCGCGCCATGCGCTGGCGCCGGGCGCCGTCACGGGCGGACGCGGCGATCCCCCGATGCACGAGCCGGGCAGCCGGGAGACCGCGCTCGTCGAGCGCGGCACGGTCGTCCTGCACTGCGACGGCCAGCGGTACGAGTTGCTCGCCGGCGACTGCGTCACGTTCGACGCGGACCTGAATCATCATTTTGAAAATCCAGGCCCTGAGGAAGCCGTATTGCTGGCCGTACTCAGCGCGGGGCTACGGAGGAGCTAGTGACCTAATGCCGCAAAGCCTGTTCGACAAGATCTGGGACGCCCACGAGGTACAACGCGGTCTGATCTACATCGACCTGCACCTCGTGCACGAGGTGACGAGCCCGCAGGCGTTCGACGGGCTGCGGCTCGCCGGGCGCCAGGTGCGCCGGCCCGACCGGACACTGGCCACCGCCGACCACAACGTCCCCACCGACGGCACCCCGGTGGCAGCCCGGATCCGCGACGAGCTGTCGCGCACGCAGGTCGAGACGCTCGAGCGCAACTGCGAGGAGTTCGGGATCCCGATCTACTCGCTGGGCTCCGACCGGCAGGGCATCGTGCACATCATCGGCCCCGAGCTGGGCGTCACCCAGCCGGGCATGACGATCGTGTGTGGCGACTCGCATACGGCCACCCACGGCGCGTTCGGCTCGCTCGCGTTCGGGATTGGCACGAGCGAGGTCGAGCACGTACTGGCCACGCAGTGCCTGGTCCAGTCCAAGCCGCGCTCGATGCGGATCCTCTACCGGGGTTCGCTCGGATTCGGGGTCACCGCCAAGGACCTGATCCTGGCCACCATCGGGCAGATGGGCGTCGACGGCGCGGCCGGCCACGTGGTCGAGTATGCCGGTGACGCCATCCAGTCTCTGTCGATGGAGGGGCGCATGACCGTGTGCAACATGACGATCGAGGGCGGCGGTCGCGCCGGCATGGTCGCGCCGGACGACACTACGTTCGACTGGGTGATTGGCCGGCCGGGCGCTCCCTCGGAGGTCCCGGATGAGTGGCGCGGGCTGCAAACCGAGGATGGCGCCACCTTCGACAAGCAGATCGAGGTCGATGCTTCCGCGGTCAGTCCGATGGTCACCTGGGGCACGAACCCCGGAATGGTCGTTCCCGTCACGAGCGCAGTGCCCGAGCCGAACTCCGAGCAGGACGAGCGCGCGCTCGACTACATGGGCCTCGAGCCGGGCGTGCCGATGGAGGAGCTGAAGCTCGACCGGGTCTTCATCGGCTCGTGCACGAACGCGCGGATCGGCGACCTGCGCGCGGCGGCCGAGGTCGTGAACGGTCATCGCGTGGCCGACGGCGTCTACGCGATGGTCGTCCCGGGATCGCAGCAGGTCAAGGCGCAGGCCGAGGAGGAAGGACTCGACGAGGTGTTCAAGCGCGCGGGCTTCGACTGGCGCGGCGCGGGATGCTCGATGTGCCTGGGCATGAACCCCGACATCGCGGCGCCCCGCGAGCGGGTGGCATCGACCTCGAACCGCAACTTCGAGGGGCGCCAGGGCCGGGGGGCGCGCTCGCACCTGGTCTCGCCGCAGATGGCCGCCGCGGCCGCCATCGAAGGGCATTTCGTCGACATTCGCGAGTGGGAGGGCAACGGCAAGTGAAGGCCATCGAGACGATCACCGGGCACGTATCGGTGCTGAACCGCGACGACGTCGACACCGACCAGATCATCCCCAAGCAGTTCCTCAAGAGGGTCGAGCGGACCGGGTTCGGCGAGTTCCTGTTCTTCGACTGGGCCAAGGAGCCCGGGTGGGAGCTGCCGCGCAACCCGATCCTCGTCGCCGGACGCAACTTCGGGTGCGGCTCGAGCCGCGAGCACGCACCCTGGGCGCTCGAGGACTACGGCTTCCAGGCGATCATCGCGCCGAGCTTCGCCGACATCTTCCGCTCCAACTGCACCAAGATCGGGCTTCTGCCGGTTCAGCTGACCGCTGGGGAATGCGCGTCGATCCGCGAGGCCGGGGAGGCACAGGTCGACCTGGCCGCGCAGGAGGTGCGCTGGCCGGGGGGGACGGCGAGCTTCGAGATCGACCCCGACATCAAGTACCGGCTCCTGAACGGCCTGGACGACATCGCTCTGACGCTCGAAGCTCAGGCTGCGATTGCGGCGTACGAGGGCGAGCGGGAGCGTCCCGGCCCGGTGACGACGGCGATCTGATGGCGGCCAGTCGTGATTGGGATGCCGCGACGTACGACCGCGTCTCGGACCCCCAGCTGGCGTGGGCGCGCGAGCAGCTGGGACGCCTTGATCTCCGCGGTGACGAGGTCGTGCTCGACGCGGGCTGCGGCTCGGGCCGCGTCACCGGACTGCTCGCGGACCTCGTTCCGCACGGTCGGGTGTACGCCGTCGACGTGGCGCCGTCGATGGCCGCGCACGCCCGCGAGGCGCTCGGTGATCGCGCCACCGTGCTGTGCCAAGACCTGGTCGAACTCGACCTGCCCGAGCCGGTCGACGCGATCTTCTCGAACGCGACCTTCCAC
>DATBYI010000231.1:0-2180 GCA_036513815.1 Solirubrobacteraceae bacterium | reverse complement strand
CGGTGTTCTCTAGTGAGGTGGTGTGGTCGTAGGACAGGCGGACGGTGTGAGGGTCGGCGCCGCAGGCGCGCAGCGCGTCGGCAAGATCCTCCGACGCGGCGTACATCGTGCCCTGGCCGTCGCGGAAGTCGTCGAGGAAGTCGCGGTAGAACCGCAGGTAGTGGCCCTCGCGGCTGCCCTGGGCGATGAGCAGCGCGCCACCGGGCGCGAGTGCGGCGAGCATGCGTGCACTCGCCGCGCGGACGGCGGTAGGCGTGAGTGAGTAGAGCGCGTGGGTGGCCCAGACGACGTCGAACGGTCCGACGGCGTCGTCGAGCTCCTCCACGAGCGTTTCGTGTCGAGCGGCCGCGACGAACGGCGGGCGAAGCGCCTGCGCAGCCTCCAACAGCGAGAACGCAGACGGGTCGAGCAGGTCGTAGTCGATCTGTAGCTCACCGGATAAGGCGCCGATACCGCCGAAGTCTTGCAATGCCTCCGGGAACTTTCCTGACCCGCAGGCGACATCGAGCAGCGTGATACGTCGGCGCCCGTCGGCAACGCGACGTAGCCATGCCGAATGGTTGACGAAGCCTCGGGCGAGACGCTCATAATCCCGGCGCGCGAGCGCGTAGAAGGCGCCCATTTCGGCCCGGGACTCCTCGCTCCAATGGGCCAGGCTGCGCGCGGCGGTATCCACGGTCCGGAGTCTAGGCTCATACCAATCACGCACTGGTTTGGGTCTGGGGATGGAGCATTGAGGCGATTCGCGATTACCGCTTTGGCGGTCCTCGTCGTGACGGCGTGCGGCGGTTCGGCCTCCCGACGCACGCCGGCGAAGTTCGTTGCCGCGCCGTCGCCCGTGCCGGTGTGCTCGCTGCTGAGCGCCCGTGAGGTGTCGGGGATCCTGAAGGTCCGAGTTCGTGTCCACGGCTCCTCGTTCGCCTGTACGTATGCGGGGACAGGGAGTGGCGGCGTGTACCGGTCGGTGGTTGTGACGCCGCAGAAGTTGAGCGCTGCCCCGCCCATCACGTTCGATCCAAGCAACGGGAAGATCATCGAGATCCAAGGGTCCGGGTATACCGGCCGCGCACAGAACGATCCGCCGTCGGGGGCAGCGTCAGGGCTCGCACAGGCTCACGCTCAAGTCGCGAGCGGTCGGGTGATCGTTCGGGTGTTCGTGACCTATCAGGGCAGTGGTCTGCGTGGTGTACCGCAGCTGCGGGAAGCCGCGACGCTCGCAGGCCTGGTCGGCCGGCGGCTGGCGCGATCCAAGGGGCGCGGCGCAACGGACGCGTCCGCGCCTTAGCACTAGCGGATGCAGAAGCTCGCTGAGCTTCGGTTGAAGCAGAGCAGCCCGCGCAGCGTTTGGCCGTCCTCGTCCAGCACCACCAGCCGGGGCTCGCGACTGCGCTCGAGGAGCTGGACGGCGTCGGGCAGCGGGGTGTCCGGCGTCACGGTGGCGATATCTCGATCGGCAAACGCCACGGCGGGGGCGCTGTCGGGCGCATCGGCGCCGAGAGCGACGCGATCGATAGCACCACGGAAGGTCGACCCGTCGACGAGCAGCACCAGGCGCTGGCTGTTCTGCTCAAAGGCCTGACGCACCTCTCCGACGGTGATGTCGGACGGAAACGTCTTGGGGTGGGCGACCATGATCTCGCCGACGGTCAGCGGTAGCGCTTGCTCGAGCGGGATGCGGTGAGGTGAGGCTTCGCCGACAGCCACGAGACAAATGTTAGGCATGGCGTGGTCCGCGCCCGGGGATCTAGCATCGTGGGCGTGCACGAGGCTGGCGCGATCATCTTGGCCGGCGGTAAGTCCTCCCGGATGGGCTCGCCCAAGGCAGCGCTCGATTGGCACGGTTCGACGCTGCTGCGCCGGGTGACGGGCCTGGCGCAGCGGACCGTTGACGGACCGGTCGTGGTGGTGCGAGCGCCGGGTCAGGAGCTGCCCGAGATCCACCCGTCGATCGAGGTGGTCGAGGACGCCGCGGAGGGGCGTGGGCCCCTGCAGGGACTCGCGGCCGGACTGGCCGCGATCGGGGACCGCGCCGAGGTCGCCTACGTGTCATCCACCGACGTGCCGCTGCTGCACCCCCTGTTCATACGCCGGGTGATCGGCGGCTTCACCGACGACGTCGACGTCGTCCTGCCCGAGATCCACGGGTTTCGCCAGCCCCTATCGGCGGCGTATCGCACGGC
>DATBYI010000230.1:0-7373 GCA_036513815.1 Solirubrobacteraceae bacterium | reverse complement strand
CGATACGGCGGCGTCAACGATGACGGCCGCTACGAGAGCCCGATCGAGAAGGCCAACAAGCGCTTCTTCACGATGCTCGGCAACCTGATCCAGGGTCGCATCTGTATCTCGGGCGCGTCGGTCAGCGCCGCCAAGTCGGCGCTCACGATCGCGGTCCGCTACGGCTTGCGCCGCACCCAGTTCGGTCCGCCCGACGAGGACGAGGTCGTGCTGCTCGACTATCGCACCCACCAGCGCCGGCTGATGCCGTTGCTCGCCAAGACGTACGCGCTCCACTTCGCCCAAGCCGACCTCCTCGAGCGTTTCCACCAGGCCCAGACGCACCGCGACGAGACCGACGAGCGCGCCCAGCGCCAGCTCGAGTCGCTCGCCGCCGGGATGAAGGCGACCGCGAGCTGGCACGCCACCGAGACCATCCAGATCTGCCGGGAATGCTGCGGCGGCGCCGGCTACATGAGCATCAACCGGTTCGCTGCGCTGAAGGCCGACACCGACGTGTTCACGACCTTCGAGGGCGACAACACGGTGCTGATGATGCTGGTGGCGCGGGGGCTCCTGACCGATTACCGCGATCACTTCGGTGAGCTCAACCCCCGGGAGCTCGTCCAGTTCGTGGCCGAGCAGACGGTCGAGACGATCGTCGAGCGGCTGTTCGCCCGCAAGATCGCCCAGGTAATCGCGGACATCGTCCCCGGGCGGGACGAGACCGGCGACCTGCTCGACCGGGAGAACCAGCTCGAGCTGCTCCGGTGGCGCGAGGGCCACATCACCGCCGGCATCGCCCAGCGCTTCAGGCGCGGGCTGGACGAGGGCTACGACCCGTTCGAGGTCTTCCGTGCCGTCCAGAACCACGCGGAAAACGCCGCGCGGGCCCACATGGGACGCGTCGTCCTCGAGGCGTTCGTGGCCGCGATCGAGCGGATGGAGCCCGGCCCGGTGAGCGAGGCGCTCGGTCGGCTGTGTGACCTCTACGCGCTCCACGCGATCGAGTCCGACCGCGGCTATCTCCAGGAACACGGGCGGCTGACCGGACCGCGATGCAAGGCCGTGACCCGCGAGGTCAACCGCCTGTGCGACGAGCTGCGCGGCGACGCCGAGGCGCTCGTCGACGCGTTCGGGATCCCGGACGAGGTGCTGCGGGCCCCGATCGCGCTGGGATGAGCTCGTACTACGACCTCGAGCAGATTCTTCGGCTCCAGGGGGTGATGGGCTCCGACGTCGCGGCCATCGTCACGCCGCTGCTGGCGAGCATGGCCGAGGCGGTCGACGAGGTGCAGGCCGCGACGGCCGCCGGCGACCTCGACCGCGTGACCCGCGCCGCCCACCGCTGCCGGAACGACGCGATGGTGCTCGGGGCGCATCAGCTGCTGAGGGCGCTCACGAGCCTCGAGGACGCCGGCCGCGATTACGACGAGGCCCGCGTGACCGAAGCGCTGGCGCGCGTGCGCGAGATCTGGCCGCCGACGCGCGATGAGCTGGCGAGCCTCGCGAATCCTCCATAAGGCGCCGCCGTCAGGCGCCGCCGACCCTCCATAAGGCGCCGCCGTCAGGCGCCGCCGACCCTCCATTAATCCTGCACCCCGGAATCAAGTTCGGGCCTCCTGGGGACGATGAGGACGTCATGGAGGGACGCGTCCTCATCGTCGACGACCACGACTTCAACCTCCGGCTGCTCGAGCGGCTGCTCGAGCTCGAAGGACGCGAGGTGCGCGCGGCCGGTTCGCTCGCGGCCGCCGAGCAGGCGCTCGCCGAGGAACAGCCGGCGATGATCGTGCTCGACCTGAACCTCCCCGACGGCAGCGGCCTCGAGCTGACCCGCAGGCTCAAGTCCGAGCCGAACACGGCGTCGATCCCGATCGTCGCCTGCACCGCCGCCGTTCGGCGCTCCGATGAGGAGCGCGCGCTCGAGGCGGGCTGTGACGCCTTTGTCACCAAGCCGATCGACCTGATCCACTTCTCTGCCGTCGTCTCCTCGATGTTGTCCTGACGCGCCGCCGGTAGTGTTCGGCGCCCCATGGACTTCGCGTTCTCGGACACCTGCCAGGAACTGCGCGAGCGCCTGCTCGCGTTCATGGACGAGCACGTCTACCCGGCGGAGGCCGTCTACCACGAACAGATCGTCGAGTCGGGCGACCCTCACTCGCACCCGCCCATCATGGAAGAACTCAAGGAGCGCGCGCGCGAGCTCGGGCTGTGGAACCTCTTCCTTCCCCACGCCGACGATTCCCTCGGCGTCCCGGGCCTGAGCAACGCCGAATACGCCCCGCTGGCCGAGATCATGGGTCGCAGCCACATCGCCCCCGAGGCGTGCAACTGCGCCGCGCCCGATACCGGCAACATGGAGGTGCTGACGCTGTTCGGGACCGCCGAGCAGAAGGAGCGCTGGCTCGGGCCGCTGCTCGAGGGTGAGATCCGCTCCGCATTCGCGATGACCGAGCCGGCGGTGGCGAGCTCCGACGCCACCAACATCGAGCTGCGAATCGATCGCGACGGCGACGAGTACGTGCTGAACGGCCGCAAGTGGTGGATCTCGGGCGCGATGCGCGACCGCTGCACGATCCTGATCGTGATGGGCAAGACCGACGTGGACGCGCCGGCCTTCAAGCAGCAGTCGATGATCCTCGTCCCCAAGGAGACGCCCGGAGTGACGATCGTCCGCAACCTGCCCGTGTTCGGCTACATCGACCAGGAGGGGCACGCCGAGATCACCTTCGACGACGTGCGCGTCCCGGCCACGAACCTGATCAGCGAGGAGGGCCACGGCTTCCTGATCGCGCAGGCTCGCCTCGGTCCGGGCCGCATCCACCACTGCATGCGCACGATCGGCGCGGCCGAGCGCGCGCTTGAGCTGATGTGCGCCCGCGCCGCCTCGCGCGTGACGTTCGGCCAGCCGGTCGCCGAGCGCGCCAACGTCCAGGACTGGATCGCCGAGTCCCGGATCGAGATCGACATGGCGCGCCTGCTCACGCTGAGGGCGGCGTGGCTGATGGACACCGTGGGCAACAAGCAGGCACGCAGCGAGATCGCCGCGATCAAGGTGGCCGCCCCGAACGTCGCGCTCAAGGTCATCGACCGCGCGATCCAGGTGCACGGCGGCGGCGGCGTCTCGGACGACTTCCCGCTGGCCAGCCTCTACGCACACCTGCGAACCCTCCGCCTGGCCGACGGGCCCGACGAGGTCCACAAGCGCTCGATCGCGCGCATGGAGTTGCGCAAGGTGGCGAACGCGGAGCCAGTGACGAGCTAGCGGCGCGCGGCGACGAACGCCGCGGCAGCGGCGCTCCACAGAGTGCCGACGAGCAGCGCCCGCTCGGCCACGGTGACGCCGGTGGCCAGCATGGCGATGCCGCAGGCGAGCAGCACGATCCCGATCAGGGCCAGGTCGTTGCGGCGTGTCGTGCTCATCGACACCAATGATCGGCATCTCAGGGCCGCTTCTTGACTGCGCCGCATCGGCGCCCGATATACGGTGAAGCTCATGGCACCGGACCGGCCTCTTCGACGCAATCGCGACTACATGCTCGTCTGGGCAGGACAGGGCGTGTCCGAGCTCGGGTCTCAGATCTCCACCGTCGCCTACCCGCTGCTCGTGCTCGCACTGACGCACTCGCCGGCGAAGGCCGGTGTGGTCGGGCTCGCGGCGACGCTGCCGCTGCCGCTGCTCGCTCTGCCGGCCGGGATGCTCGCCGACCATTTCGACCGCAAGCGCTTGATGCTGGCCTGCGACGCAATCCGGGCCGCAGCGCTCGCCGCGCTGACGATCGCCGTGTTCGGCGGGACGTTGGCGTACGGCGTGGTCGCGGCAGTGGCGTTCATCGACGGCTCGCTCATGACCGTGTCGTTCGTGACCGAACGAGGCGTGCTCCGCCGGTTGGTCGCGCCCGAGCAGCTGTCGGCCGCGGTGGCTCAGAACGAGTCGGTCTTCTACGCCGGCAGCATCATCGGTCCGCCCGTGGGCGGCCTGCTGTTCGCCATCACCCGGGCGTTGCCGTTTCTGGCCGACGCGGTCTCCTACGCCTTCTCGGCGACGGCGACACTCCTTACGCGGGCCAAGTTCCAGGTCGAGCGCCCACAGGAGCGCGGGGGACTGGCCGCCGAGTTCACCTCGGGCCTCCGGTGGCTTTGGCGCCAACCGCTCCTGCGTACCTGCTCGCTCCTCATGGCGGCCGCCAACCCGACGTGGCGGGCGCTGTACCTGATGCTGGTCGTGCTCGCCAAGCGCCACGGCGCCTCGTCGGGGCTCGTCGGGGTGATGTTCGCGATGATCGCCGCCGGCGGGCTCCTCGGCGGGCTGGTCGCGGGGTCCCGATTCGCCGAGCGACTCTCGCCGCGGGCCGCGGTCCGCCTCGATATCTGTACGACCGCCCTGCTCATGCCGCTGCTGCTGATCGCACAGGGGACGCTGTTCACCGCCGCGATCGTCGCGCTGATCGAGGTCCCGGCTCCCCTCGCGAACTCGCAGGTCGAGGGGCTGCGGGGAACGCTCGCCCCCGAGCACCTCCAGGGTCGCGTCCACGCCGCCGCCGGCACCCTGTCCCAGTCGCTCGGCTGGGCCGGGCCGCTCGCCATCGGTCTCGCCCTGGAGCATCTCTCGGGTACGACAAGCATCCTCATCCTCTGCGGCTGGGCGCTCCTGTCGGCGCTCGGCTCCCTGTTCGCGCCCAGCATGCGCGCGGCGGCACGGGCACGGGCGTAGGCATATGCTCAGGGCGTGGGAGATCTCGAGGGCCGGACCTTCCTGATCACCGGCGCCAATGTCGGCATCGGCAAGGAGACGGCCCGGGCGCTCGCGAGCCGTGGCGCGCGCCTTTGTCTCGCCTGCCGCTCGGCCGAGGGCGGGCGCCGGGCGATCGAGCAGATCTCGGGCCAGACCGGCAACCGGGCGATCTCGCTCCTATCGCTCGACCTGGGCGATCTGGCCTCGGTCACGCGGTGCGCGAAGGAGTTTCTCGCCACCGGCGAGCCGCTCCACGGGATGATCAACAACGCCGGGGTGGCCGGCGCGCACGGGATGACCGCGAGCGGCTTCGAGCGGATGTTCGGGACCAACCACGTCGGCCCGTTTCTCTTGACCAATCTCCTGCTCGACCGCGTACGCGAAAGCGCGCCAGCCCGGATCGTCAACGTCGCCAGCGCGGCACACTACGGCGCCAGCGGAATCGACTGGGAAGCCGTGCGCCGCCCGACGCGCACGATCACCGGCATGCGCGAGTACTCGGTGTCAAAGCTCGCCAATGTCTTGCACGCCCAGGAGCTGGCGCGGCGGCTCGAGGGATCTGGAGTCACGACGTACTCGCTGCACCCGGGCGTGATCGCGTCGGACATATGGCGGCGGGTGCCGTGGCCGGTGCGGACGATCATGAAGGCACGCATGGACTCGCCCGAGCGCGGGGCGCGGACCTCGGTGTACTGCGCGACCTCCGAGGAGGTGGCGGGCGAGAGCGGGCGCTACTACGACGACTGTCGCGCCCAGGCGCCGGGCGCCGCGGCCACCGCCGAGCTGGCGGGGGAGCTCTGGCGCCGCAGCAGCGAGTGGACCGAGCAGACGGTGAGCGCCTGAACGATCGACACGGCGGCGGCGGCGATCGCGAACGCCGGAGGGCCGGGCGCGTCGGAGCGCCCGGCCTTCCGGCAACGCGAATCCCCAGCCCCCTAAGGCGTCAGCACTCGCAGCGTGTTGTCTCCGTCATCGACGAAGTAGATGCCGTCGAACCGCGGCGGCACCGTCAGCCCGAACAGCACGCCCGCCCCACCGCTCGCGTCGGCCGGGACGTCCGACTGCGCACCGGCCGGCGTCGTCTCGACGATGTTGCCGTCGCCGCCGTTGGCGGTGAGGATGTCGCCGTTCGGCGCGAGCGTCATCCCAAGCGGTGCGTTGAGATCCCCGCCCGCCGACACGGTGAGCGCGCCGTTCCGGGCCGGGAACTCACGGAAGGACGCGTCGGGGATCGCGGCGATCCGGTTGCCCTGGGTGTCGGCGACGTACAACGTTCCGTCGGGGGCCAACGCGACCCCGGTGGGACCGATCACCAGCGCGCTCGGGTCGGTGCGCTCGGGGAAGCCGGTGGCGATCACGTCCTCGTCGAGTACGAACGGGCGCACGCCGGGAATGGTCAGCAGTTGGATTCGGACGACGGTGCCGCCGTCGACGACGTTCCCCGGCACGCCCGGCCCGCCGGTGTCCGCCGCCACCGTTCCGTTCAGCACGTTGGTCACGTACAGCGTCGTGAAGAAGCCATGGTCGACCGCGGTCATGTCCCACGGACCGTTGATCGGGCCGCCGGCGATCGTCTCGACCACCTGGCCACGACTGTTCAACACGATCAGGCATCCGGCCCGAGCGGTGTCCGACATTCCGTCCGTGGTCGGCAGGCTGCCGACGATCACGAACCCGCTGCGGGTGACCGCGAGGGCCGTGGTGAGCCCGACCCCGCCCGGGCAGTGCACCATCTTGGGATTGATCTGGGCAAAGGTGGGCGCGACGCCGCTATCGCCGCCCGGCGGGATCTGCACGATCGTCGTGCCGGTTCCTTGCGCGTTGGTTGAGTTGTTGAAGTTGCTGATCAGCAGATCGCCTCGCACCAGCGAGCCGACGTCGTCGGGCACGGTCACGATGCCGTACGGATTCACATCGCCGTTGCCCGGCACCGTGCTCGCGATCGGTGCCGGGTTGGGCGAGAACGGCGCGATGAACGGCGCAGCCTGCGCGCCGGCTGCGCCGAGCGCAAGCACACCGCAGGCGGCGACGAATGCGGCCAAGGACGCTCGGCGCCCTCGCCTGGTCAGGAACTGCGTGCGCCGGGCACACGCGGGTGGGATCGAACTCGGAGGCATGCTCGCTCCTCTACGGTCGGTGATTGCCCCATGGCCGCACTGACGCCCGGCGACCGCCCGGCCTTCCCGCCCACCCAAGACTTCACGTAAGGGACACAGCACGCCGGCGTTAGCCCGGGCCTGCTTGGGTAACGGCGAGGCGAGGCTCGGGTCGGGTGTCAGGTCTGCTCGGCCGGGTGTAAACGGCGCGAGGAAGCCGAGGTTCCGGTTCGGTCCCTCGGCGGCCTCGCGCCGGGCGCTTGATCGCCCCAGGACCGGTTAGATTGGCGCCCATGCGATACGTCCACACCTGCATCCGGGTCCTCGACCCCGAGGCGTCCGAGCGCTTCTACGGGCTGTTGGGCTACGAGCGCCGCGGCCGCCTGAACTTCGAGACTGCGTACAACATCTACATGGGCCTTCCCGGTGACGGGGACACGCTCGAGCTCACCGTCAACCGCGGGCGCGACGAGGCCTACGACCTCGGCGACGGTTACAACCACATGGCGATTGTGGTCGAGGATCTCGACGCGACACTCGCGAAGCTGGCCGCGGAGGGG
>DATBYI010000229.1:0-5448 GCA_036513815.1 Solirubrobacteraceae bacterium | reverse complement strand
AGCTCGGTGAGTTCGGCGTGTGGACGAGCTATCGCGCGATCGGCGAAGAGAACGCCGGTGAAGCCGCGAAGCTGGTGGAGGACCTGGGGTTCGGCACGTTCTGGCTGGGCGGCTCGCCGCAGCTGCCGGCGCTCCGGCCGCTGCTGGAGGCGACCGACCGGCTGGTGGTCGCCACCGGCATCCTCAACGTATGGGCGAGCGAGCCCGAACGGGTGGCTGCTGATTTCTCTGAGCTCGAGGCCCGTTTTCCCGGACGGGTCCTGCTCGGTATCGGCATCGGCCATCCCGAGGCGACCAGCCACTACCGCAGCCCCCTGGCCGCGATGCAGGCGTTTCTCGATGGCCTCGATACCGCTGCCGCTCCGGTCCCGCGAACCCGACGGTGCCTAGCGGCTCTCGGTCCGAAGATGTTGGAGCTCAGCGCTGAGCGCTCGCTCGGCACTCACACTTACTTCGTCCCGGTCGAGCACACCCGAGCCGCGCGCGAGCTCCTCGGACCGAGCCCTCTCCTCGCGCCGGAGCTCGCATGCGTGCTCGACGACGACGTCGAAACCGCCCGAGCGAAAGCGCGAGCCTACGCGAAGCTGTACCTCGGACTCAGGAATTACACGAACAACCTGGTGAACCACGGGTTCGACCAGGCGGACATCGCCGACGGAGGGTCCGACCGGCTGATCGACGCGATCATCCCGCACGGCAGCGCCGACGAGATCACGGCGGCGGCGCGCCAGCACCTGAGCGCCGGCGCCGACCACGTCTGCCTCCAGGCAGTCGGGGCCGAGGGGATCCCACGCGCGGAGTGGACGGCCCTCGCCTCCGCCGTGGGCATCACCGGCCGGCAACAAACCTGATTGACGAGCTGACGCCGGGCTCCGTCCGCGTGTGGAGTCGGATCCTCATCCCGCCGGGTTATCCCGGTGACCTCCCATGCCCGACCGAGGGCGCTGCCATAAAAGACGACGATGACGAGGACCAAGGCACGTTGCAGGGCGGCGCTCCGGGTGTCCGCCAGGAGCGCCACGGCGAGACCGAGCTGCACTGAGTAGCCCACAACCGAAATCGACGCGAAGGCGAGATTCAGCTTCCTGGTTCGAGAGGCCGCGGAGAAATTTCCCGCCCGCTTTGCCCTCGGTATCAGCCGTCTGGTGGCCAGCAGGCCGACGGCCGCCATCGTGATGCTCGACAGCCCCAACACGACCGAGCCTCCGGTCAGGGCCACGATCGAGACGAAGAAAATGTCTACCAGAACAACAAACGCGCTCCCGGCCAACACAGTCCGCCACTCCCGCGTTTTGGGATCCGCGTCATCCGCGTTCACGACCGATACGGCGACCACCAGCAACCCCAAGATGGCCGCCGACGCGCCCGCGCTCGCCACGAAGAAGTTCTCGTAGTGGCCCACCACAACGCCACCCTATCCGCGGCCACCTGCGGAGCGTTCCGGTTTGATCGTCATCTGGTTTGGGTGATGCGCGTCGGGGGCGATTGCTGAACTGTCGCGCCATGACGGTCGCGATGACGCGTTGCATACCGTCGTGGCATGGACGGACGGCGGTCTGTCGGCCACCAGCCGGCGCCCGGGCGTGAGCCGCCGGCGGTGGATGGCGCTGTGCTTCGCCGCTGGGTCGGCGTGCTTCTTCGTCGGCCCGTTTCCCGGCTTCGCAAGCCTTATCGGGGATGCTGCGGACTCGATCACATTCTTCGTCGGCTCGATCTTGTTCACGATCGGCGGAGCGCTCCAGAGCTGGCTCGCCTGGCCTGCGAGGCATTCGCTGGCCGAGGGACGCGCCGCATGGTGGGCTGCCGCGATTCAGTTCGCCGGCACGTTGTTTTTCAACCTCACGACGTTCCAAGCCATGCACACCGCCGTGACCAGCTCCGAATACAACAAGCTCGTATGGCGGCCAGACTGGCGCGGGTCGATCTGCTTCCTGGTATCTGGCGCGATCGCCTACCGCGCATCGCCGCGTCACGGTTGGCTGCCCGCGTCCGGCGGCTCCGGCTGGTGGCAGCCGGCGATCAACCTGCTCGGCTGCATCTTCTTCGGGATCTCGGCCGTTGCCGGCTACGTTGTCCCGGCGACCGGCTCGATTCTGGACCAGGCCGCGGCGAACTGGAGCACCGGGCTAGGCGCCGTCTGCTTCCTGGCCTGCGCACTCGACACCCTGCGCACCAACGTGGCCGCGAAGATCCCCGGGTTCCACCGACTCCGCGACCTTGAGCACACGGTCGAACGAGACGTCCGACGGGCCATCTGAGGCCAGGCAGCGTCAGGTCGAACGTTACCTGCTTGCCCAAGGACGATCTGGACCATCGCCGACCGGTGTGACGCGACACTCACCCACGACGTCACCGATAGTGTCAGCGTTACTTGCGCACGCGATCGCCCGCAGCCTCCGTCGTTCATTTAGGCACGCTGCCAGCGAAAGCCGCGGCCCTCATTCCGCACGATGCGTCCCCAAGGCGGGAAGTGCTCGTGGCTGAAGACAACCAGGGCGTTGGTCGAGACCGCGTCGTCGAGCAGCTCGCGGCGTGAGGCCGCCATCTGCTTCGGGTCGGCCCACGGGACCATCCAGTCCGAGTGCTCGACCTCGGCGGCGAAGTGAAAGAGATCGCCGACCGCGTACAGCGTCTCGCCTTTGGATGAGATCCGAATTATCGAGTGGCCGGGTGATTCGCCAGGCGCTGGGATCATCGTCACCCCCGGCACGATCTCGCGCTCGCCGTCAAGCAGAGCCAGCAGGCCGGCTTCGGCGACGGTGCCGATCCGCGCCCGCTGCTCCGGCCCGAGATGCCCCTCGGGAGCGTTCTCCCAGTCGGCACGACCAAGCACAACATCTGCGTTGGGATACCGCGGGACAAACCGACCGCATTCTTCGGCGGCGAGCCCGACGACGTGGTCGAAGTGGACGTGAGTAACGAGGACATGGGTGACGTCCTCCGGTTTGACGCCCACGCTTGCCAGACCCGCGCCCACTCCCGGCGTCCGCCGCGACCCCGGCCACTCCTCCAGGAGCCCTTGCTCCCCGCCTGACCCGGGCTCGTCGAGACCGGCGTCAATCAGGATGGTGGCGTCGTCGGTTTGGACCAACAGAACGTGGGTGTCCACTGGGACTTTGCCTTCGGGGTCGGCGTCGATCTCCTGCCGCCACACCTCCTCCGGCACCGTCAGCTCAACCGGCAGCGTTATCGAGCCATCATTGATCGCGGTGATGGTTACGTTGCCCAGTTCCCGCGGCTGGACATACTCGCTCGCTTCGGCCATACGTCCCCTCCCAGATCGCCAGGGCAACCCTGTGATCGTCTCAGATGCGACCACCGCTGTCAGTGCCGTTGAGTGGCCGACTAGAGCTCGCTCGATCTGGGTACAGGAGGTCTATGGAGGGAGGACGGCGGCCGGCAGCAGCCCGGCTCGCGATTACGCTGCTGCTGGTCTGTGCCTGCGGTATGGGAATCGCCGCCTCGGTTTCCAGTGCCCAGTTGGCGGGTGGTTCCGCGCCCGGCGGCCCTGGTACCACGGCGTATATGGACCTGGCCCGCAAGGACTGCTTCGGGACCGCCCGCAACACGACCTCGAAGGTCTGGTTCACGGTCGCCGACGGCGTCCTGTCCGACGTCTTCAGTCCGACGATCGAGAACTCGAACGTCAACACGGTCCAGTACATCGTCACCGACGGCAAGTCGTTCGCCGACCTGCAGCAGCGCAACATGACCTACCGGGTCAGCTCGCCGGATCGCAGCGGCATGGTCTGCCGCGTCGTCAGCACTGACGTCAGTCACCGCTTCCAGCTCGTCAGCGACTACATCACCGATCCGGCCCGAGACAGCGTCGTGGTGCGCACCACGCTCGAGCCGCTACGCGGAGGCGCCGCCACGATCAGGAAGCTTAAGGTCTACGTCCGCTACGACGCGACGATCGACAACACGGGGGGCGGTGGCGCCACCAACGGCGGCCCCAACGACGCGACCGTCGACCCAGCCACGACCGCCCTGATCTCCTCCGACACCAACACGCCGAGCGGACCGTTCGCGGCGCAGGTCGTCGGCGCACTGGTCGCCAACCACCCCTTCCTGTCGGAGTCGAGCGGGTTCGTCGGCACGCCCAGCGACGGACTCGAGCAGCTCGACAGCTACCACCGGCTCGTCGACACCTACCGGTCAGCCGACGACGGCAACGTCGTCCAGACCGCGCGCGTGAAGCAGACCGCCGGCCGGCCGTTCACGCTTGCGCTCGGGTTCGCCCCCGAGGCCCAGGGCGCGGTCGCCGCCGCCCGCGCGAGCGCCGGGCGGCCGTTCGCGCAAACTCTCGCGAGCTACGAGAGCGGCTGGCGCAGCTATGACGCCACCCTGCATTCGCCGCCGGCGCGCCTGCCCGACTACACGGCCTCCGACAACGCCGCGATGCAGCGCACCTATTGGCTGTCGGCCAATGTGCTCAAGGCGGCCGAGGACAAAACCAACATCGGCGCCTTTGTCGCCTCGCCCACGGATCCCTGGGGCCAGTCCGTGCCGGCGAGCACGACCCACCCCGGATGGACCTACCGGGAGGTGTTCGCGCGTGATAGCTACGAGACGTTCACCGGTCTGCTGGCGGACGGCGACCGGACGAGCGGCCGGCAGATGGTCCGCTTCCTTTTTGACAAAGTGCAGCAGCCCGACGGCAGCTTCCCGCGCGACTCGGAGATCGACGGCTCGGTGGCACCAGACACTTTCGGGCTGTCGGAGATCGACGAGGACGCCTACCCGATCCTGATGGCTTGGGACGGCGGTTTCGCCGGCGAGGTCAGCTTCTACGACGATCACATCCGGCCGGCGGCGGACTTCATCGTCGATCACGGACCCAACTATGGGGTCGAGCGCTGGGAGGAGCACCCGGGGTACTCCCCGTCGACGCTGGCCGCCGAGATCGCCGGGCTCGTCGCGGCGAGCCATCTAGCGCAGGCTGCCGGCGACTCGGCGCGCGCACACCTGTACCTCGCGACGGCCGATGACTACCAGCGAAACGTCAAGAAATGGACCGTGACCACCAGCGGCCCGTATGCGCCTCGCTACTTCATCCGCCTGTCCCCGACCGGCGATCCGAATGCCGCCGAGACCTACAACCTGGGGAACGGCAGCACCCCGAACGTCGACCAGCGCTCGGTCGTTGACGCGGGCTTTCTCGAGCTGACGCGACTCGGCGAACTCCCGGCTGGCGACGCGGATGTGAAGGCCTCCTTGCGGGTCGTCGATTCAGTGATCGAGTCCCAGACGGCATCTGGTCCCGGCTGGCACCGATACGGAATCAAGGCCAACGGTGCGACGGACGGTTACGGAGACTGCTACGTCCCGGACCCGACCACCTGCTCGCCGACCGGAGAGCCGTGGTTTACCAACGCCGCAGGCTCCGGACACGTGTGGCCGGTCCTGACCGGCGAGCGGGCCGAGCAGGAGCTGCAGGCCGGCGAC
>DATBYI010000228.1:0-3121 GCA_036513815.1 Solirubrobacteraceae bacterium | reverse complement strand
CGCTGCGCTACTACAACCTCGAGCACTCGCTCTACCCGTCCGACCCCGTCTCCTTGTTCGACGGCGACTTCGGCCATCAGCCGGCCAACAACAAGCCCGGCGACCTCGCGCTCCTCTCGAGCGCGATCCAGAACCTGTTCGCCTACTACCTGAAGGGCGGCGGCGCGCAGCCCCAACCCTCCGCCACCGCGATGATCGAGACGTGCCCGGCCACCACGCCGTCCGGCGGTCCGTACACGGCGCCGACCTGGGCCGCGCTGCACCCGGGCGAGGTCGACTACAGCTCGAGCACGGCGCAGACGATCTCCTCCGCCGCCGGCGACCCGACCATCTCACGCGCGATCGACCCGATCGCCGGTGACGGCGCCTGCGCCACCGTCTCCGCCGCCGACCAGGGCACCGGCGTGGCCACCTACCGCCTCCCCGCGGTGACCGGCAACGGCTACACGCTGCTCGGCTCGCCGACCGTGATCGCGAACCTGAACGTGACCGGCCAGTACGCCTTCATCGCCGAGCGCCTGTGGGACGTCGATCCAAGCTCGGGCACGGAGACGCTCGTGGCGCGCGGCGTGTACCGGATCGACTCGAGCGCGCCCGACGGCCTGCAGGTGTTCCAGCTCCATCCGGGCGCCTGGCACTTCGCCGCCGGACACATCCCCAAGCTCGAGCTGCTCGGACAGGACTCGCCGTACGTCCGGACCTCGAACGGCCAGTTCACGATCTCGGTCTCCGACCTGCAGCTGCGCCTCCCGGTCCACGAGGTGCCCGGCGCGCCCGGCACGCCGTCGAGCGTCACGAGCCCGCGGCCGCCGATCACGGCGCGCGCCCACGGCTGCCGTGCGATGCCCTACTCGCGGATCGCCCGCCGCCACGTACACGCCAACCGCCGCGGGATCTCCGTGTCGGGAACCGCCGGCGAGCAGCGCTGCGCCACCGCGGCCGTGGCCAACCGCCGGCGGCAACGCCTCGCCCACGTCTACGTGGCGATCTCCCGCGCCGCCGGGCACGGACGCTGCCGGTTCGTGCAGCGCAGCGGGGCGCTCAGCCGTCCGCGGTCGTGCGCGCGCCCGATCGAGCTGCTCGCCCGCGGCACCACGCACTGGAGCCTTCGCCTACGCGCCCCGTTGGCCGCCGGCCGCTACACGGTCCGCAGCTACGCCGTCGATCGTCTGCATCACCGCCAGCCGCCGTCCAAAACGTCGGCCGTGTCGGTAACGATCCATTAACGCAACTTGTCCGCCGCCGTGGCGATGCCATTACAGTCTCATGGATGCTTTGGCTCCTTCGTCACGCCGAGGCCGAGGAAGGACTGCCCGACGACGAGCGTCCCCTCACGGCGCGCGGCGCGATGCAGGCCGACGCGGTCGGTCGTGCCCTGGCCATCTTGGGCGTCGAGCTTGACGCCTGCCTGAGCAGTCCGAAGCTCCGCGCGATTCAGACAGCCGAGCGAGCCTGCGAGCCGCTCGGCGTGCCGGTCACCGTCGAGCCGGTTCTAGCCGGCGAGCCATTCGACGTGCACGCGCTGATCGCCGGCCTCACCAACGTGCTGCTGGTCGGCCACGACCCCTCGTTCTCGCTCCTGCTCCATGACCTAACCGGTGCACAGGCGAGGATGAAGAAGGGGGGCCTGGCCGCCATCTCGAAAGGAGAGCTGGTTGCCCTGCTCCGTCCCTCCGAGCTCGCCGCTATTGCCAGGGCGAATGAACCCGTGACAATCGATGACTGATCCCGCGCTCGAAACAGAAGAAACCCCGTCGGTGGACGGACGTGCCGCCACCGCCGTCAAGGACCTGACCGACTCCTCGCTCTACCTCAACCGCGAACTGTCGTGGCTCGACTTCAACGACCGCGTGCTCCAGCTGGCCGAAGACGAATCGATGCCGCTGATGGAGCGCGTGAAGTTCCTGGCCATCTTCACGACGAACCTCGACGAGTTCTTCATGGTCCGCGTCGCCGGCGTCCACGACCAGGTCGACGCGCGCATCGACGCGCGGGGCCCCGACGGCATGTCCCCGAGCCAGGTGCTGGCCGGGATCGCCGAACAGGTCACCGAGCTCGACCACCGCCAAGCCCGGACCTTCACCGACGTGGTCCGCCCGGAGCTGGCCAAGCACGGCATCCGGATCCTCTCCTGCGAGGAGTCGAGCGCTCCCGCCGAGCTCATGGAGCGCCAGTTTCGCGAACAGATCTTCCCGGTCCTGACGCCGCTCGCGATCGGCCCCGGCCGGCCCTTTCCCTACATCTCGAACCTGTCGCTCAGCCTGATCGTTCGCCTGCACGACCCGGATCTCGACCACGAGGTGTTCGCGCGCGTGAAGGTGCCCAAGGAGGTCCTGCCCCGCTTCGTCGAGGTCTCCGAGGACACGTTCATCCCGCTCGAGGACATCATCGCCCAGCACCTCGACGCACTCTTCCCGGGCATGGGCATCCTCAGCTACGACATGTTCCGGGTCACCCGGGACGCCGACTTCGATGTTTCCGACGAGGCCGACGACCTGCTCGAGGCCGTCGAGGACGAGCTTCGGCGCCGGCGGTTCGGCGAGGTCGTCCGGCTCGAGGTCGGCGCCGGAATGGATCCGGCGCTGCGCGCCCGGCTGATCGACTGGCTCGACGTCGACGAGATCCAGGTCTACGACGTCGAGGGCATGCTCGACCTCGGCGACCTGTGGCAGATCGCCGGCCTCGAGGGACACTCGGACATCCGCCAGACGCCGTGGACGCCGCTCACCCACCCCGCGTTCGTCGGCCGCCCGGGCGATCGAGACGACCAGCCCGACGTGTTCGCGCCGATGCGCACGCGCGACGTCCTCGTGCACTACCCCTACCAGTCGTTTGCCACGAGCGTCGAACGGTTCGTCCGCCAGGCGGTCGACGACCCGAACGTGCTCGCGATCAAGATGACCGTGTACCGGACCTCTGACGACTCGGCGCTGATCCCTTCGCTGATCGAGGCGGCCGAGAAGGGCAAGCAGGCCGTCGCGATGGTCGAGCTCAAGGCCCGCTTCGACGAGCGCCAGAACATCGGCTGGTCACGCGCCCTGGAAGAGGTGGGCGCCCACGTCGTGCACGGCATTCCCGGGCTCAAGACCCACGCCAAGGCGATCCTCGTCGTCCGCCGCGA
>DATBYI010000227.1:0-6032 GCA_036513815.1 Solirubrobacteraceae bacterium | reverse complement strand
ATCAGCTCGGTGAGCGCCCATATCGCGGGCCCCTCGGTATAGAAGCGCTCGGCGGGCAGGACTGCCGCCAGCGCCGTGTCGTAGCGACCCAGGCCGTTGTACAAGGTCCCACTCAGAAACTCGGCGACGGTCAGCGCCACTCCCTCCCCGCGTGTGCGCGCCTCGCCGATCGCGTTTGCCACCAACTCCGAGAATTCGTCTTCGCGGCCGCGCAAAGCAGCAAGAGACAGGCGTCCGTAAGAGATGCCGGCGATACCAGTCGCTTCAGTCGCCGCTCGCAGCTCCTCCTCCAGCAGCTCCGCGGCTCTCAGCTCGCCCAAAAACGCGTAGACACTGCTTCGATTCGCGAGGACAAACGGGAGCACCGAAAGCGCCCTCGTTCGACGCACGATTTCGAGCTGCCGGGACGAGAGCACGCTCCAAGTCGCATCGTCCCACATGTGGAGTGCGATCCAGCTGGCGAACCAGAGCCATCGAGCCTCACCCGGTGACGGATCGACGTCGCGCGCGAACGCGCTCAACGCCTCCTTGAGGAGCGGCGCTGCGGCGGTATACCCCTCGGTGGCCTGGACGGCAAACCCCCGGAGCAGGAGATCGGAGGGAAGCGGGTCCGGGGGCATCGGAGGGCCCGCGAGCGCGCGCTCGCCCGCCTCCGCCAGGCCTCCGTCGTGGGCAAGCCGGCCCGCGAACATACCGGCCGAAAGCGCCTCCAGATAGGTCGCGCGCGCCAGGCTCGGGTCGCCGGCCTCGAGCTCGTGCGCGGCGGCGAGAAGTAGCGGCGTCGCGTCGTTTCCACGCCTCGCTGCGAACGCGATCTGGGCACGCACCAGATGCACCCGAGCTCCCAGAAGAGGGTCGATGGCAGTACCTGACTCGGCGGTCATCAAGAGATCGAGCGCATCGTCCAAGCCGCCGGCCTGGAACTTCGCCTGCGCGGCAGCGAGCGCGCGCTCCGCGCGGCGCCCCGGCTCGGGCGTGAGCGCGACGGCGCGCTCGAGGAACGCGGCCGCGGCCGCGAACCCCCCACGTGCCTGGGCGCGGACCGCGGAACGCTCCAATTCGGAGGCAACGTCTTCATCCGGGACCGGCGTCGCCTGCGCCCGGTGCCACGCGCGCCGGTCGGGGTCGATTCGTGGATCGGTCGCTTCAGCGAGCGCGCGCTCGACCTCGCGCCGCTGGTGTGCATCGGACGCCCGGTAGATAGCCGAGCGAACCAGCGGGTGGCGAAACACGACGCGCGGGGAAAGGATCAGCCAGTCTTCCGATTCGACGGTGTTCGCGGCCGACTCCGGAATACCGAGCTGCTTAGCTGCGCGCCACACCAGCGCCGGATCGCCGACCGGGTCTGCCGCCGCTACGAGCAGCAAGCGGCGCGCATCCTCAGGAAGCCTCGCCAGCCGCCGCACAAAGCTCTCCTCGATGCTTGCCGATACGGGCATCGCCTGAGGCAAGCCGAACCCGCCCGCGAGCTGGCTCGCACTCAAGCCGCGCGGCAGCTCCAGCAGAGCTAGTGGGTTCCCGTGCGTCTCGGCGACGATCCGCTCCAACACAGGTTCGTCCAGCCGAGCCGGGAGGACCGACTCCAGCAATGCCCGCGCATCACGACGATCCAGGGGGCCAACACGTAGCTCCGGCAAACCGTCCAGCGCATCGCCCAGCGCTCGTGTTGCGAACACGAGCACGATCTTCTCCGCCAAGAGCCGCCGCGCCACGAAGGCAAGGGTTCGCGCGGAGACGCTATCGAGCCACTGGGCGTCATCGACAACGCATACGAGTGGCTGCTCGACGGCTGCCTCGGCCAGCAGGCCGAGGACCGCCAGTCCGACCAGGAAAAGATTCGGCGCGGGATGGGCGGGATCCCCAATCAGCCCGAACGCGACGGCGAGCGCGTCGTGCTGGGCCGGCGGGAGGCGCGCCATGAGCTCGAAGAAAGGAGCACAGAGCTGCTGAGCCGCGGCGAACGGGAGCTCCATCTCCGCCTCGACTCCCGACATCTGCGCGATCCTGAATCCGCGCCCAGCCTCGGCCGCGTACTGGAGGAGGGCCGTCTTGCCGACGCCGGCTTCGCCATGCACCACCAGTACGCCGCCACGGCCGCTGCGCGCGCCGTCCAGGAGTCGGTCGAACACCCCGCGTTCGCGTTCGCGGCCGAGCAGCTGCCTTCCCGAGGCGAAAATCGGCTGCGACACTTCGCTCATCCCCGCCTAAGCATGACCGAGGCGACGATCGGATAACGACTAAGGACTCAAGGATTCGAGCGCTCGGCCATGGCGTCACGCTCCGGCGACGAGGATCCGACGGGTCGGTACATCGGGTAGCGGCAAGGAGGGCAGTCGGTCGAACCTTGGTCAAGCAGGCGATTGATTGACTAACCTGATCCAAACACCCACCCTTGGGGCAGCATGACCAGCTTGACGACGACGCGTGAGCGGCACCTGGAGCAGCCGGACCCAGAGGAGTCTTCGGTCGCACGCGGCCTGCTGGAACGGGCAGACCTCCTCCGGCAGCTGGATCGCGCCGTAACCAGGCGGGTAACGGTCATATCGGCGCCACCGGGAAGCGGGAAGACTTCGCTGCTGCGCGTATGGGCTGACCGCGCGATCCATCGTCGCGTCGCCGTCGTGTCCGTCGGCCGCGACCAGCAGGACGGCCAGCGGTTCTGGTCCGCCGTCCTGGATGCAATCCGCAACCCGGTGCGCTCGATTGATCCTGAGAGGCAACCTGCCGCGACCACCGCGCTCGACGGCGACCGGATGGTCGACGAGGTCCTTTCCGAGCTCACGGGGCAAGTCGAACCCGTCGTAGTGGTCATCGACGATCTCCACGCGCTGAAGTCACCCGACGCCCTCGCGCAGCTTGACCGTCTGCTCGCGATGCTGCCCACGTCTGCGCGCTTGGTGCTCTCGTCTCGCCGCGATCCACCGATCAGGCTTCACCAGCTCCGGCTTGCCGGCGAGGTCGCCGAGATCCGCGCCGGCGACCTTCGGTTCAGTGAGCGCGAGACCCGCGAACTGCTTTCTGCCTCCGCGATCAGTTTGTCCGACGCCGGAGCGTCCGCGTTGTACCAGCGCACGGAAGGTTGGGCGGCCGGCCTGCGCCTGGCGGTGATCTCGCTCGGCGGCCACCCGGATCCCGAACGCTTCGTGGCTGAGTTCTCGGGCACCAACAGGGCGATTGCGGAGTACCTGATGGCCGAGATGCTCGAACACCAACCGAGTGAGGTTCAGAGCATGCTGTTGCGCACTTCGCTCGTCGACCGGGTGAACGGCGAACTCGCCGACCTGCTGACAGGCCGCTCGGGCTCGGAGCAGATGCTGCTGGAACTCGAGGACGCGAACGCGTTCGTCGTGTCGCTTGACGTCGAGCGCACCTGGTTTCGCTACCACCAGCTGCTGGGGGATTTCCTGCGCCTGGAGCTTCGCCGAACGTTGGGGGATGAGCTCGGAGATCTCCACCGTCGGGCCGCACAGTGGTATGCCGACCGCGGGGACGTCGTCGAGGCCGTGCGACACATGCTCGCGGCCGGGGACTGGCCCGACGCGGCCCGGCTAGTTGCCGACCACTCGTTCAGATGGGTGCTCGATGGGCAAGCGGGAAAGATCGACGCGGTGCTCCAGGCGTTTCCTGAGGGGGCATCGTCCGATCATCCCGACCTGGCGCTAGCTCACGCGGCAAATGAGCTCAACCAAGGCCGGTTGGAGGAAGCGGCTGCTCAGCTGGCGCTGGCCGAGTCCTGCGCCGAGAACGGTCCGCCGGCCCGCCGACGGCGGCTCGAGGTGGCCATCGCGGCGCTGCGATTGGCCATGGCGCGGCGTAGCGGTCAGTTCAGTGAAGTCATCGAGCAAGTCAACCTGCTCGATGCTTCGATCTCAGACGAACCTCCCGATGAGATCGCGATGAGCAGTGAGCTGAGGGGAGTCGCGCTGCTGAATCTGGGGATCGTCGAGACGTGGTCTGGGCGGCTTCCCGACGGTGAACGGCATCTCTCGGAGGGAGCGACGCTCGCCCGGACCATCGGCCGCCCCTACCTAGAGGTCGCGTGTCGCGCACATCTGGGGTTCCCGTCCAAGCTCGTCTCGGTCGGGACCGCCCGGGAACGCGGCCGTCAGGCGGTAGCCATGGCCGAGCGGTACGGCTTGGGTGATCGGCCGATACTTGCGCCGGCGCTCGGGGCGGTGGGCGGCATGGCGATCTGGATGGGCGAGTTCGACGAGGGAGAGCGCTGGCTACGACGTGCGTGGGAGGTCGCCGAGGCACAAGTCGACCCAGCCGCGGCCGTGCTTCTGCATGTGGCGACGGGCATGATGCACGCGGGTCGCGGGGAGCAACAGTCCGCGCACGAAGAATTCGCGGCGGCAGCGCGGACGCAATCGCTCCTCACCGGTGTGCACGCTCTCGCGCCGCGGATCACCGGGTGGCTCGCGGCCACGCAGGCTCGCCTTGGGAGGCGAGACGAGGCGCGCGCAACGCTCCTGGAATTCTCCCCCGACCCCGAGCAAATCGGCGTCATTTACGAGGGGCAGATGGGTGCCGTCTACAACGCTCGCTCCGTGATCTGCCTGACGGAGGGTGACCCCGCTGCAGCCTTGGATGCGCTCAGGGGTGTGTTGGACCTCTCGCCGACGCTCGTCCCAACGTTCACCCTCGTTGAAACGCATGTGCTCGCTGGTATCGCGCACCTTTCCCTAGGGGATCGCAGCGCCGCCGCTGCTGCGGCCGAATCAGCGCTCGCCATCGCCGAGCCGGACCGGCTTCTCTTCCCGTTTGCCATGGCCGACGCCGCAGAGCTACTCGATGTGCTCCCGCGTCACGAAACGGCTCACGGCGCGCTGCTCGCGGACATCCTCGACCTCCTGCGAGGCGCACCGGCTCCGAAGATCGATCGAGAGCGCCTACCGAACTCGGAGGGACTCAGCCCAAGCGAGCTGCGCGTACTGCGTTATCTCCCGACAAACCTGACGCGGCCTGAGATCGCACAAGAGCTTTACATATCCATCAACACGGTCAACACTCATATCCGCAACGTCTACTCCAAGCTCGGTGCGCGTGATCGCTCTTCCGCCGTCCAGCGTGCCCGCGAGCTGCGACTCCTCGCTACCGGGCGCCGGTAGGTAGACATCGCCGAAACAGCGGGAGCCCCGCGGCTCGCGCACAATCACCAGATTCCGGCGTTGCCGGCTCACTACGTCGCGCTGCAGGATGATCCTGTGGACACACCCCCGGGCTTGTACACGATCCGGATAAACGGTCGGCTCGGAGCCACCGCCCTGTCCGCCTTCCCCTCAATGGTGTGTGAGCTGCAAGGCGGCGAGACCGTGCTCACCGGATCACTCGAGGACCGCTCCGCTGTGTTCGGCGTCCTCGGGCAGATCGAGGCGCTCGGCCTCGAACTGCTTGAGCTCCGACGAATCGAATGCAGGTAATCACCGGCATCCGGTGAGGACATCTCACCTGGGTCGGGGCGATCGTGCGGCCTGTGCAACAGCGACCGCACGCTCCGGTCGAGGGAGGTCCGAGATGAATCTTGTCGTCAACGGTGCCGACGTCGAGGTTGACGATCGGCATGCGAAGACCCCGCTGCTATGGGCGCTGAGGGACGTCCTTGGTCTGCATGGGACGAAGTTCGGGTGCGGAGCGGGCTTCTGCGCGGCGTGCACGGTTCTGATCGACGGGCGCAACATGAAGTCCTGCCAGACCGCGACCGAGCGCGCCGTCGGAAAACAGGTGACGACAGTCGAGGGAGCCTCGGGACCCGTGGTCGACGCCGTCCGGGACGCGTGGCATCGCGCCAACGTCGTGCAGTGCGGCTACTGCCAGCCCGGGCAGACACTCGCCGCGGTCTCGCTGCTCACTTCCAACCCGGCGCCCGACGACTCGGCGATCGACACGTGGATGAGCGGAAACATCTGCCGCTGCGGGACCTACCCACGGATCCGCGCCGCGATCCATGCCGCAGCCGGCACGCTGAGCGAGGGCCCCGAGCCCACGCCCCTTGTCGCTCCGGACGACATCGAAGATCGCAGGCTCACCGC
>DATBYI010000226.1:0-7738 GCA_036513815.1 Solirubrobacteraceae bacterium | reverse complement strand
CCCTCCTCGGGACGGCTCTCCGACCAGACGAGGTCGGCTCCGTCGACCGCGATCCCGCCCAGGCCGGTGGCCGAGGCGAGCACCACCTCCGCTGTGAGCGGAGTCGGCCACGATCCGTATGGGATCTCCTTGCCGTGCCTCACTTGTGGTCGCTTTCGCAAATACAGCGACATTCGAACGGCCCCCGGCGGCCCCTGGCCGCGTCCTCGCTCGCTCGTGTGGCAAAGCCACACCACGCTCGCTGCGTCCTTGCCAGGCATCCGCCGGCGACCACTCTCGGTGTCGCCGTACTTACGAAAGAGACCACTGGGCGGGATTGGATCAGAGTCCGCTGTTGATCGCCTGCTTCTCGGGCCCGGCTGGGTTCCCGGCGGCACACACGCCGTGGTTGCTCGGCGGCGGCTTGCCCGCCTGCGCCGTCTGGTCGGCGGCCAGGCGGCCGTTCTCGGCCTGCCAGAGCGGGGAACGGGGCCCGGCGACGTCGTAGTTGGCGTCGAGGGTGCGCTGGATCGAGCTCTCCTTCAGCTTGGCCGCGCCGATCTCCGAGGGCGTCGCGACCCCGAAGTGGCCCTCCCAGCACGACCAATTGGCGGTCGCGAGGTCGACGAGCGGCGTGGTCTGCCAGCGGAAGGCGAATCGGCCCGACCCGCACACGACCCAGTCGGCCACGCGGCCGCGGATCACGCCGAGCGACGGGTTGAACCGGAGGCCCTGGCGGCAGTGAGCGTCGTAGGTCGGGTGCCCTCCGAAGGCGGCCTGGACGACCACGTGCCCCTGATCGAAGGTGAGCAGCGGGCTGTCCCACGGGTAGTACTCGCCCTCGTCGCTGTGCCGCGCCGTGTAGACGTACAGCGGCTTCTCGGTCTTGCGGTCGAGCAGGATCGTGATGTGCTCCCAGTCACCCTGGTGCAGGTCGGTGTTGATCAGGTCGCCGGCGTCGGGGTCGTCGTTCATCAGCGAGGCGTTGACGACCGTCGGGTAGTAGTTGTAGGCGTAGAAGAACCAGTACTGGAGCGCGATGAAGTTGCCCTTGATGGAGGCATCGGGCGCCGGCCAGCTCGCCGGGCTCGTGTTCTGGGCGTAGTAGAAGTAGATCTGGGCCGTTCGCCAGGGGTCGACGAGGCCCGGATTGGTGAGTCGCTCGCGAAGCGTGGGGATCGCGCCCGGTTGGCTCGACTGCCCGCGCAGGAACGCGGCGAGCTGCGGGCTGGGGCCCGTCGTCAGCGCGGGCGAGACCGGGTACTCGAGGAAGTCGTCGGCGCCGCTGCCCGGCGCGGCCAGGCTGGCGAGGGTCGGCGCCGGTCGGGGCTTCGTCGCCGGGCAGGCCAGCGCCGGCAGGTGCTCCAGACAGGTGACCTGGCCGCCCGGACCGCGGTCGGCGAGGAGGGCGCGAACCGACACCGGCCAGAAGGGATCGGCCACGGTCACGAGCAGCGTCGGCTGGTAGCGGAGGGCGAGCGCGGCGATGCCCGGGCTCGTCACCTGGATCGGCGGCTCTCCGTCGACGGCCTCGCCGCCGGGCGGCGCGGGTCCGGCGATCACGCCGGCGCCGAGCTGCGGCACGGGGTAGCCTACGCTCGAGGTTGGCGGCGCGTCCCCGGCGCAGGTCGGGCGGACCGCGCGCACCTCGGGCCTGATCCAGGCCGGCGTGCTGGCGTCGACGCCGAGCGCGTGCAGAATGACCGTCGGCAGCGACGGCCGCAGGCCCGAATCGATCACGAACGGGGTCGACCCGGTGGTGGTCGACTTGATCTGAGTGGTTGGGGTCAGCGACACAAGCTCGTTCGTCGACGTCGCGTCGGCGAGGGGCGTGCACGAGACGAGGTACTCCCCGTTGCCGGTGCGCGCGAGGTAGCCCCCGACGCGGACGCCCGATGGAGTGGTGACCGCCGTCTGCGAGAAGGTGACCGGGGGCTGGCCGTAATAGGCGATCCCGACGAGTGCGTACACCGTCAGCAGCAGCCACGGCAGCGGCGAGAGCACGAACGAGAGAGGCCGCGGGTGGTTCGACGGGAGGACGCCCTTGTTCTGGTCGTTGCGCCTGCGCCCGTACACGCGCCCGAGGGACGGGATGGCCGCCCAGGTGAGAAGCAGCAACCCGACCGGGGCCTCCGAGACGAGCGCCACGACGACGACCACAACCCACAGCACGGCGTGGAACCACCGGTTGCCCCACACGGGACCGAGCCACGCGAAGATCAGCGCGAGGATCACGGTGAACAGCAGCCATGGCGCGAGCAGGTCCCACCAGGGGCCGGGCGCCCACGCCTGGTCGATGAACGTCTTCAGGATTCGGGCGATGGCCAGGCCGAATGTGCCGGCGATGACGCCGACGTCGAACCCGGCGATGACCCGCACGAACGTGTCCCCGACCGACGCCTGGACGAGATCGGGGGGCGGGCTCGAGCTGAACTGCACGGCCTGCTTGACGGTGCCGCGGTGAAACCCGCGGTGGTGGCGCTTGGCCGCCTCGACACGGCCGTGCTTGATCACGCTGTGCCACTCGGGCGCGCGGTGCGTCCACGTCCACGCGTGGACCGCCCAGGCGACCACGCACATCGCGGCGAACACGATCGCCATCACCACGACCAGGCGGAGCCCGGCCAGGAACAGCACCTGGTTGGCGATCATCGGCAGCGAGGCGTCGACCGGCACGCGCGCCGCCGACAGCCGCACCCATGTGATCACCCACCCGATGACGTAGATGTACGCGACCGCGGCGACGAGGACGAGCAGAAGCTCGACGAGCTCGAGCCAGTCGACGCGACGGTTGGCGTCACTCACCGCCTGAGGCGGCGGATCGGGCACCGTCATGGGGTGAAGCGCGGGGCGGAGATGCCGACGCGCTCGGTGAACGGACTGTCGAACACGCCACTCGAGTTCAACTGACGGTAAATGTCGAGCCAGTCACGGTAGCGGGGATACATGGTCTCGAGTAATCCGCCGGCCGCGGTCAGCGTGTTCACCTGTCCCCAGTGCGGTCGGCCGCCGAGCTTGCCGAGCGCCTCCTCATAGGCGGCGTTCAGCACGTAGCCGCCGTCGGCACGGCTGAGCTGGATCAGCTCGATCATCATCGTGTCGCGGCCGTTCATCATCGACATGTAGGCGTCAGACGCCCGCACGAACCGGAAAGAGATCGGTGAGCTCTGATACACGTCGCCCAGCTTGCGTTCCTCTCCCGCCGCTCCGATGATCGCGTCGGCGGCTTCGATGTGACGCCCGTCCATCGGTACGCCGATCTCCGTCGAGTAGGCGGGGAGCAGGTTCGCGGTGCCGATGTTCAGCACCTTGTAGGAGACGTTGTCGTACTCCTTTTTGATCAGCGCGCGCATCGCGCTCTCGAGCATGCGGGGAGACCAGTTCGGCCGCAGGCCGGCGACCAGGTTGAGTATGTCCGGGGTCAGCGGGAACGCCGACGCGAACTCGACCGCCCAGTTTCGACTCCGCTTGTCGAGCGGCTTGTGCGAGGGGTTGGTCGTGATGTTCCGCGTGGTCACCAGGCACGGATAGGCGTGCTTCACGTGGTAGGGACTGAACAGCACCTCGTAGTGACGATTCGTTTGGAGCACCTTGCCATTGGTGAGCTGCGCTCTCACCTCGTCCCAGGTATGAAACGTGCGCACCTCGCGCAGGTAGTACTTCGAGCGGACCTCGAGGGTCACGGTGCAGATAACGCCCATGCTTCCCATCCCGACCACGGCCGCGTTGAACCAGTGGTCGTCCTTGATCAGGGTTCTGCTGTCACCGTATGCCTCCTCGTAGGCTCCACGATCCGTGGGGCCGTCCGCGGGCTCGATCCGGTACACCGCGCCGCCCGCGCCGACGATGTCGAACGACCGTACGAAGTCGTTGAGCGGCCCGAACTCCATGCCAGAGCCGTGCGTCGAGGTCGAGATCACCCCGGCCACCGTCTGATGGTCGTAGCCGCCCATGTTGAGCAGACCCAGTCCCCGCCCGTCGAGGTAACTGTTCAGCTCTCTGATCCGTATGCCCGCCTGGGTCTGGACCAGGTCCCTGTCCTTCCAGTCCTCGCGCAGGAAATCTGGTCCGCTCGGGAGGGGCTCGGCCAGGCCCGTGGGCAGCAGCAGGAAGCCCCGCGTGAGGGCGACGTCAGACCACGAGTGTCCGGACCCGACGGCGCGCACGGTGACGCCGGCCGCCTCGGCCGCCTGCACGATCTCGCACACCTGCTCGATGCTCGTGGGCGTGTAGATGCGCAGCGGGTCGATGCTCTGATTGCCCAGGTGGTTCTTCCACGTCTGGCGGAACGTGAACGAGGGCGTGCCGGGCATCAGTCCTCGCCCACTAGGGACCGCGCTCCGCCAGCAGGTGCTCGACGCCACGCTCGGCGAGGGCGGCGATCGTCTTAGACGGATTCACCCCGAGGGCGGTCGGAACGATCGACCCGTCCAGCACGTACAGCCCGTCGTAGCCGTGCACCCGCCCCCGATCGTCAGTCACACCCGCGCTTGGGTCCTCGGACATGGGACAGCCCCCGAGAGGATGGACCGTGATGAACTTGCTGAGCGGTCCGGCGTCGAGGGCGAAGAACGGAGTGGCGCCGGCGGCGTCGGTGAGCTTCGCGGCAGCGTTTCTCATCTTCCCGAACAGCTCCGCGCTGTCCGCTTTGCGCCAGCGGATGTCGAAGCAGCCGAACAGCGGCGTCAGCCGCATCTGGCCGTTGCTCGCGTCGCGTCCGATCATCAGGAAGATGAGCGTGTCGTCGATCGGCTCTGCCGTCACCTTGACGTCGCGGTGGGTGAGGTGGCGGTCGCTGATGCCGAGCTTGGTCGCCGCGCGCTTGGCGCGCAGGACGATTTGGCCCCAGCCGGTGAGCGCGCTCACGCCGCGGACGATCTCGAGCACGAAGCCGAAGTTCGAAGGCAGGCCGCCGTCCGCGACCATGAAGCCCCCCTCGTCGGTGTAGTCGATCCGGCTCGTCATGCTCGGGCCGATTTCGGTGTCTGCGCCGGCGACGCCCGGCGCGCTTGGGTTGATGGCGAGGGCGAGCGCGTCGCCGTTGCCCGAGAACCGGCTCCCGAGTGCGGGCGACAGGTGCCCCAGCCGTCCGCGGTTCTTGAGCAGCAGCCGGCTCGATCCGAGTGTCCCCGCGGCCAGGACGAGGAGCGGCGCCTCGACGGTGCCTCGGGCCTTTCCCTCGAGGTCGCGGAAGCTCACGCGCCACCGGCCGCCGGCGCGCTCCGGCGGGTCGATCCTCCGCACCTCGTGGAGCGGGTACACCTCCGCGCCGTTAGCTTCGGCGCGCGCGATGTAGGTGATGTCAACCGTGTTCTTCGAGAGCACGGGACAGCCGATGTCGCACCGGCCGAGGTTCTGACAGCCCTTTTGCAGGACGCCGCTGAACGGATGGCGGCGGTCAGCGCCGAAGTGCACCGCCAGCGGCAGTCGCTCCGGCGTGCGGCCGGCGCGGGTGCTCATCGCGTCGAACGCGTCGATCTTGCGCAGGGCGTCCTTCGCCGGCGTCTCCTGCGGGTCGAGCGCCTCCTCGGTACGGGTGTAGTACGGGTCGAGCTCCGTGCGGGTGATCGCGGCCGGCCACGGAGCCTCCTCGAACACCGTCGCCGGCGCCCTGAGTTGCACGTTGGCGTACACGAGTGAGCCGCCGCCGACGCCGACGCCGGTGATCACGTTCAGGTCCTTCATGATCCGCAGGTCGAACATCCCGCCGGGGTTGAGCGTGGGGTGCCATAGCAACGACGGTGCGCGGTCGGGCTGGTCGTGGAAGTCGCCGGGGGCGAACCGCCGGCCCTGCTCGAGCACGCACACGCGCAGTCCCTGCTCCGCCATCCGGCACGCGCTAACGCCGCCCCCGAACCCCGAGCCGACGACTACCACGTCGTATGCGCTCTCCACGGCCCCTTCCTATGTCAGATGCCCTCGGCGCGCACCGTAAACCCTCGCCCGAGGAGTGGTGAGAATCACGGAACTTTGTGCAGCTTGAGTGCGCGAATTGTCGCGCTTCGAACAAGGTTTGGGGATATGTTTGGCGGCAGTCTCAGCAAATCGTGGGGAGGAGTCCGATGAGGGAGAGGGCTGGAACGAAGTGGCGTGCGCTGACCACCGGGACCGCCGTATGCGTCTCGGTGATGATCGCCGCCGGCGCGGCGGCTTCGGTTGCGGCGGCACAGCGTGCCTCGGGCGCGGCGGCACCGAACTGCACGCGGGCGAGCACGCAGGTGTGGCTCGGCCTCGGCCTGGGCGGTGGGACCGCCGGCAGCACCTACTACCCGCTCGAGTTCAGCAACGTCGGTCACCGCGCCTGCACGCTGGACGGCTATCCCGGTGTCTCCGCCCAGGGCAGCGGGGGCGGGCAGATCGGCCCGGCCGCGACCCGGAACACGGGGAGCCACGGGACCGTGACGCTCGCGCCCGGCGCCACCGCGCACGCGATTCTCCGCGTGGCGGATTGGGGCGCGCTGTGCTCGACCGAGGCTCACGCCGTCGCCCTCCGCGTCTTCGCGCCGGGGGAGACCGGCGCGGAGGAGGTTCCCTTCGCGTTCGGCGCCTGCGCGCATCGAGGGGTGCTGAGCGTCGAGCCGGTGCGCCGCGGAGTCGGCATCCCGGGCTACACGACGTCGTAGGCGATTCTGGTCGCGGCCGCGGGGAGCCCGCGGCCGCGCGTCACCAGTTGGTCATCGACGCCGTGACGATGTGGCGTAGGTCCTCCTCGCCGACCGGCTTGGGCGCCACCGCGAGCAGCCGCTCCTGGGCGAGTGCGCCCGCGACGAGGTCGGGAATGTCGTCCTCGGTGTATCCGAGCTCGGCGACGCCTCGGGGAGCGCCGATGTCCCGCATCAGCGCGCGGAGGACGTCCGGGAGAGAATCCGGGCCCGCGCTCGCCCCGAGCGGCTCGCCGGCGAGGAGCTCGGCGACGTGGTGGTGGCGGTCCGGCATCGCGTCGTAGGTGAAGCGGAACGCCGCCGGTGCGGTAACGATCACCGAGTGCCCGTGGGGCACGAACGGGTGGTCGTCGGGGTAGCCGGGCGGCTGGTAGGAGTGCTTGAAGGAGGCGATCGGATAGGCGCACGAGTGGGGGATGTGCACGCCTGCCGAGCCGAACCCGACGCCGGCCATCGTCGCCGCCAGCATCATGAAGCCGCGCGCCTCGACGTCGTCGCCGTCGGCGACCGCGCGCCGCAGGTAGCGCCCGCCGAACTCGAGCGCCTTGGCCGACCACACGTCGGCGATCGGATTGGCTCCCTGGTAGGGCGGCCGGTCGTCGGGCGAGTCGGGCCGATCACGCGTGTCGAACGGCTTGGACAGGAACGACTCGGCGGCGTGGCAGACCACGTCGAGGCCGGTCGAGGAGGTGACCTCGGCGGGCAGCGAACGGGACAGGTCGGGGTCGACGAGCGCCTGCGCGGGACGCAGATAACGGTGTGAGATGCCCGTTTTGGCGCGTTGCTCGGGGATGTCGAGCACGGCAACGGTGGTGGCCTCTGAGCCGGTCCCGGACGTGGTCGGGATCGCGAGGTGGGGTTTGAGCGGCGCCGGGGGCTTCTTTCCCTGCCCGAAGGGACGGTTGACGTAGTCGAGCAGCGGCGCGGGATGTGTGGAGGCCAGGTCCGCGGCCTTCGCCGTATCGATGCTCGAGCCGCCCCCGACCGAGACGAAGCCGTCAACCTCGTGCTCGAGCGCGTAGTCGACCGCGTCCTGAAACGACTCGATGGTCGGCTCGACGCGGGCGCGGTCGTAGAGCACGACCGCGATGCCCTCG
>DATBYI010000225.1:0-4731 GCA_036513815.1 Solirubrobacteraceae bacterium | reverse complement strand
CCGGCACCCCACTTTTAGGTACCTCGGCTTCAGGTCGATTACCGAAGTTGATGCAGAAGCTTCAGGGAGTCAAGACCCTCCGGCCGGGCTGGCCGGTGGCGATACCGGCTGGCGTCAGCCTGGCCGCGATGGTGGTGGCCGAGCTCACCTCGGCCGCGACGCTGTGGTGGGACGTCGCCTGGACGTCGGCCGCCGTCAGCGCGTTCGTCGGCACGCTGCTGGCGAGCCGCGTCGCCAGCGAGGGCAACCGGTTCCGCTGGACGCTGTGGGCCGCCGCCGTCGGAGCATGGCTGTTCGGGCAGCTCGCGTGGGATCTGTTCGGCCTCATCGGCACCCCGCGCAGCCCCAACCCGGCCGACGCCGGCTGGTGGGCTTTTGCCGTGCTCGTCACGCTCAGCATCGTCCGGATGCGTACCGGGTCACGGAGCCTCCGGTTCGTCGCCGCCGCGGAGGTGCTGCCGGTCATCTTGGGCGCGGCGGCGCTCACGTTTGCCGAGCTCCTACCCGACGCCAACGCGTCGATGCTCGCGGCCGTGCCGCGGCTGTCGGCGCTCGTCTACCCAACCTTGTATGTGTCCGCCGCCGTCGTCGCCCTCCAGGCGCTGCTCGGCGGCGCGGTCACCACGGTGCGCTCGACGCCCTCCCGGCTGGTCCTGGGCGGCATCATCGCCCAGGCGTTCGCGTTCATCATGTGGAGCGAGCAGCTCCTCGACCAGCGCTACCACCCGGGACGGACCGCGGTGGATCCGGTCTGGGTGCTCGGAATGCTCGCCATCGCCGCGGGCGGCGCGCTGGCGGCGCGCGCGCCCGAGCGGGAGGCCACGACGGAGGAGGAGCCCGGGCTGAGGGGTGGGATCCTCCCGACGTTGCTGTTCTCGGCGCTCCTGCTGGGACTACTGCACGCCTATCTGCTCGATCAGCCGCGCACCACCCGGTTCTCCCTGTTCCTGGGTCTCCTGTTCTCGGGCCTGTCGCTCTCGCTCCGCGGCTCGTTGCTCGAGCGACGCCTGCGTGGGATGCTCGGGCGCGAGCGCTCCGCGCTGGCCAGCCTGGCCGATCGCGAGGCCGAGCTGGCGCGGCTCAACCAGCAGCTGCTCGAGGATTCCCGCCGCGACCCGCTCACCGGGATGCGAAACCGCCGCGCGCTGGCCGACGAGCTGCCGGGGATCGAGGCCGGCCACCGGGAGCTCGGGACGCCGCTGGCGGTGGCCCTGTGCGACGTCGATCACTTCAAGGCCTACAACGACCACATGGGCCACCTGGCCGGCGACCAGGCGCTCCGCGCTGTCGCCACCACCATCCGAGGGACGCTGCGCGCCCACGACCGGGCCTACCGGTTCGGTGGCGAGGAGCTGCTGCTCGTCCTGCCGGGCGCCACCGCGGCCGAGGCGGTCGCGGCGGCCGAGCGGGTTCGCGCCGCCGTGGAGGCGGCCGGCATGGAGCATCCGGCCGGCAACGACCGCGTGCTGACGGTCTCGATCGGCGTCGCGTCGGGCAAGGCCGGCTACGGGGAGCTGCTCGCCCAGGCCGACGCCGCGCTGTACGAGGCCAAGCACAGCGGCCGCAATCGCGTCGTCTCGACGATCGCCGACGCCGATCCGGCGGTTGGCGTCGACCGCGGGCACGGGGCGCACCGGCACGACGAGACGCCGCGCCACCTGCGCAGCATGCTCGCGCTCTCGCGCGCGGCCGCCGCGGGGCTGGGGCCGCTGCCCGTGCTCGAGGCGCTGGCCCGTCTGATCCGCGCCGACCTGTCCTTCCAGGTCGTGGCGATCAATCTGGTCGACGACACCGGCGAGCAGCTGCGGGCGGTCGTCGTGGAGGGCGATGAGGACGCGCGCCAGACGCTGCTGGGAACGGTCAGCTCATGGAGCGAATGGGCGGGATTGCTCGCTTCCGAGCACGTTCGCGAGGGCGCCGTGTGGTTGCCCGAGGGCTCGTACGAGTGGGAGGACGAGTCGAGCCTGTGGACGCCGGCGGCGGCGCCGGCGCCGGATCCGGGCGCCTGGCACCCGCACGACATGCTGCTGCTGCCGCTGCGCGGCGCCTCCGGCGACGTCCTCGGGGTGGCCTCCCTCGACCAGCCGCTTCACGGCCGCCGGCCCGACGATGCCGAGCTCGTGGTGCTGATGGCGGTGGCCGATCAGGCCGGGCTCGCCGTCGAGCAGAGCCAACGCGACGCCGCCGGAGCTGGCGAAGCACGGGAGCAGTCGAGCGAGCTGCGCCTGGCCGCCGTGATGCTGCTGGCCGAGACGCTCGACCTGCGCGACGCGGGCACCGCACGGCACTCGCGCACCGTCGGCGCGTACGCCCGGCGGGCCGCGCTTGCCCTCGGCCTCTGCGAGGACCGAGTCGAGCGGATCCACGCCGCCGGCGTGCTGCACGACCTCGGCAAGCTGGGGATCGCCGACGCCATCCTCTACAAGCCCGGCGCGCTCGACGACGCCGAATGGCTGGAGATCCAGCGTCACCCCGAGATCGGCGCCCAGATCCTCGAGCACGCGGGGCTCCCGGACATCGCGAGCTGGGTGATCGCCCATCACGAGCGCATCGACGGGCGCGGCTACCCGAACGGGCTGGCCGGCGAAGAGATCCCGATCGAGGCGCGCATCCTGGCCGTCGCCGACGCCTATGAGGCGATGATCGCCGACCGTCCTTACCGCGCCGGGATCCCGGTGCAGGAGGCGTGCGAGGAGCTCATCCGTTGCGGCGGGATGCAGTTCGACGCGACGGTGGTCGAGGCGTTCGTGGCCGCGCTCGAGTCGAGTGACGAGGATTCGAATCTGGCCGGCGAGCCGGTCGCCCCGCTCGCCTAACGCGCCTACGGCTCACAAAGCCGCGATCGCGTCGCGCACGTCATCGGCGCGCGGCTGGCGGCCGAACCCGGTGAGCACCCAGGTCGCCCCGGCCTCGCGCCAGGGCCCGGGATCGTCGCCCGGCTCGATCTCCACGACGAGGTCGAACGGCCCGGCGTCGGCCGGCCGCTCGGACGCGATCTCGGCGGCGAGCTCGGCGAGCGCCTCCGGGCCGGGGAGCTCGATCGGGAAGATTCCGTCCCAGGCGAGGGCGCGTCTGACCGGCCGGCGGTTCGGCCAACGCGCCGCCACCCAGACCGGAATCCGCGGCTGCTGGACCGGCGGCGGCTCGAACTCGCCGCCCCAGAGCGCGCTCAGACGGGCCAGGCCCTCATCGAGCAGGCGAGCGCGCTCGCGCGGATCCGAGGCATCGCCGAACGGCTCGACCTCGCTCGGGTTGCTGCTGCCCAGTCCGACTCCGAGGACCAGGCGCCCGCGGCTCAGGCGATCGAGCGTGACGGTCTCCCGGGCCAGTTTCTGGACTCGTCGGCGCGAGAGCGGCGTGACCATCGGCCCGAAGCGCAGGCGTTCGGTGTGCGCCGCGATCGCGCTGAGCGCCACCCACGGGTCCGACACGGCGCGGACGGGCGGGCGATGGACGATGTGATCCCACAGGAACACGCCGTCCCAGCCGCCCGCCTCGGCCGCCACGGCCAGGTCGACGAGCAGGTGCGGGTCCGACAGCTCATCGAACGGCGCGAGAAACAGACCTCTGCTCAAGGGACGATCGTTGCTCACCAGCCTGGATCATGATGCACGGAAAGCGCCCGCCGCGGCGAGAGCTTCCTCGGGGCGCGCGCCGTCGCGGTCGGGGAGGGCGTTCATCCGCGCCACCGTCCCGTAGAACGCCGCGCTTCGCTTGGCCAGCCGGCGCTGGGTCCCGAAGTCGACGTAATACAGGCCGAACCGGCGCTGATAGCCGCGTGCCCACTCGAAGTTGTCCATCAGCGCCCAGTGGAAGTAGCCGGCCAGGTTGACGCCGTCGGCGATCGCCCGTAACGCCGCGTCCAGGTGACCGTCGAGGTAGGCGATCCGCTCGTCGTCGTCGACCGTCCCGGAGGGATTGACATAGTCCTCCGCGGCGCAGCCGTTCTCAGTGATGTAGATCGGCAGCTGTGGCGCCTCCCGGTCGAGCGCCCGCAGCGCGTCGTACAGGCCCTCCGGCTCGATGATCCAGCCCATCGGGGTCTCGCTCAGCCCGGTCGGGACGTAGCTGACCACCCCGGGGTAACCCGGGACGGGCTTCTCGCTGAAGCGGAGATCGTCCCAGTCGCCCGCGCGTATGTAGTACGGGGTGTAGTAGTTGAGCCCGAGGAAGTCGATCGGCGCCGCGATGCACGCCATGTCGTCGGGTTCGATCAGGTCGGCCCCGGGCAGCAGTTCGGGCCGGACCGCCGCCGGATAGGAGGCGTGGAGTAGCGGCTCGAGGAGGATGTGGTTGTCCTCGGCGTAGATGGCGGCCGCCGCCGGCGCGACGTCCTCGCTCGCCGCCCGCACCGGGTGGACGTCGATCGCGATGCCGATGGGTATGCGCCCGGGGACCGCGCCGCGGATCGCTTCCACGGCGAGTCCGTGACCGAGGAGCAGGTGGTGGGTCGCTGCCGCGGCGAGTCCGAGGTCGGTCTTGCCCGGAGCGTGCGTGCCGGTGCGGTAGCCCTGGTGAGCCGCCTGTCTGGGCTCATTGATCGTGATCCACATGCCGACCTGGTCGCCGAGCGCGCTCGCCACCAGCTCCGCATACTCGGCGAAGCGGTTGGCCGTGTCACGTCTGGGCCATCCGCCCATTTCCTCGAGCGCCTGGGGGAGCTCCCAGTGATAGACGGTCGCGACCGGGACGATCCCGAGCCCGCGCAGACCCTCGACGAGCGAGCGGTAG
>DATBYI010000224.1:0-3902 GCA_036513815.1 Solirubrobacteraceae bacterium | reverse complement strand
CGTGCTTGCAGCGAAGCTTGCACGCCACCGGCCTCTGGACGGATGTCCGCTTGGCGCAGACGGTCAGATTGGACGAATGTTCAGCCGACGGCTCTACTGAGGAGCCGTTCCCGGCCGATTAAGGTCTGGCTCGTCGCCTCGAGGATCTCGACCTCAGCCAGCTCGCCGCGCGCTCCCAAGCCCGTGAAGTTCACGACCTTGTTATGCCTCGAGCGCCCGCGTAGGCGGGATGGATCGGTCCGCGACGGCCCCTCGATGAGGACTTCGAGGTTACGGCCGACGAATCGACCAGCCCGCTCGTGAGCTCGCCGCTGAACGACCTCGACGAGGCGCTGCAGCCGCTCCACCTTGACCTCGTGCGGGAGCTGGCCGGGGAGCTCGGCCGCCTCGGTGCCGCGCCGGGGTGAGTAGATGAAGGTGAACGCTCCGTCGTAGCCGACCTCCTCGGCCACGGCGAGCGTCTGCGAGAAATCCGCCTCGGTCTCGCCGGGAAAGCCGACGATGATGTCGGTCGTGAGCGCGCAGTCGGGAACGTGTTCGCGAATCATCGCCACGCGGTCGAGATAGCGCTCCACGGTATAGGTGCGGCGCATCCGCTTGAGTACGGCGCTCGAGCCAGACTGGAGCGGCAGGTGGATGTGCTCGCACAGCGCCGGCAGCTCGGCGTGCGCGCGGATCACGTCCTCGCGCATGTCCTTGGGGTGAGGACTCGTGTAGCGGATGCGATCGATCCCATCGACAGCGTCGATCAGCGCGAGCAGCTCGGCGAATGTGACGCGCGCGGGGCGCGGAAGGTCGCGGCCGTAGGAGTTGACGTTCTGTCCGAGCAGCGTGACCTCGCGCACGCCGTCGGCGGCGAGAGCCCGCACCTCATCCACCAGTTCGGCCGCGGGTCGGCTGACCTCCCGGCCCCGCGTGGAGGGCACGATGCAGTACGAGCACACGCAGTTGCAGCCGACGCTTATCTGCACCCACGCGTGGTGGTCGCGCGCCCGCTTGGCCGGAAGATGGCCCGTGAACCCTTCGAACTCGAAGTAACCCTGGGCGGAGATCGAGTCGCTGACCAGGAATTCGGCCAGCTTGTGCACCTGGCCGGGCCCGAACGCAACGTCCACGAACGGGAAGCGCGCGAACACCTCCTCCTTGACCGACTGCGCCCAACACCCACCGACCCCCACGATCACGTCGGGACGCTCGGACTTGAGCCGCTTCGCCTCGCCCAGGTGCGCCACGAACCGGCTGTCGGCCTTTTCGCGGATCGAGCATGTGTTGAACAGGATCAGGTCGGCCCGATCACGGGACGACGCCTCCGCGTAGCCGAGCGACTCGAGCATGCCCTTCATCCGCTCGGAGTCGTGTTCGTTCATCTGGCAGCCGAACGTGGTGACGTGGTAGCTCCGCATCACGGCCAAGAGTAGCCGTCGCGCACGCCCGTAGTCGCGCGAAACCGCGGCGTAGCCACGGTGAAACTGCGGCCGCCTAGCGTTCTCCTCGCACGAAATTCGAGCCTCTAGGGAAGCGATGAGATGACACCGACAGCTGCAGTTCATGCCACGGGGCTGGTCAAGATGTTCGGCGATTTCTGCGCCGTAGACCAGATCGACCTCGAGGTTCGTCAGGGAGAGATCCTCGGCGTTCTTGGCCCGAACGGCGCGGGTAAGACGACGACCCTGAAAATGCTGGCGACCCTGCTCCCGATCGACGCGGGGCAGGCCCATGTGTTCGGAGTGGACGTCGCGCGCGAGCCACATCGCGTCCGTCAGCTTCTCGGCGTGACCGGGCAGTACGCGTCGGTCGATGACGACCTGACCGCCACCGAGAATCTGTGGCTGTTCGGTCGCCTTCAGGGACTGCGCTCGGCGGATGCTCGCGCCACCGCCAAGCGGTTGCTCGAGCAGTTCGGCCTCCAGGAGGCTGCGGACAAGCCGATCGCTCAGTTCTCGGGCGGAATGCGGCGGCGCCTCGATCTAGCGGCGAGCCTGATCACACGGCCGCCGTTGATCTTCCTCGACGAGCCGACGACCGGTCTCGATCCTCGTACGCGCGGCCAGATGTGGGACACGATCCGCAGCCTCGTCGCGGACGGGTGCACGGTGCTGCTCACCACGCAATACCTCGACGAGGCGGATCAGCTGGCCGACCGGATCACGGTGATCGACCAAGGTCGCAAGGTCGCCGAGGGTACGCCCGACGAGCTCAAGACCTCGGTCGGCAACTCCACGCTGACGCTCGAGCTGTCGGCCGGCGCCGACCTCGACCTCGCCCGGCAGGTGGTGCATCGCATCGTCGGCGCGGAGCCCGTCCTCACGCCCGAGTCGGGGCGGATGAACGTGCCCCTCGACAACGCCGATCATGCCGCCGACGTGCTGATCGGCCTACGCCAAGCCGCCGTGCCGATCGCGTCGGTCAGCGTCGATAAGCCCACCCTCGACGAGGTGTTCCTTGCCCTCACCGGCCACGACACCGGTCAGACCGAAGAGCAGGACGAAGTTGTCAACGACGAGACCGCCGTGGAGGTGGGATGACATGAGCACGATTACGTTCGACCCGAGCCCGCCCCGGGCAGCGGCCGCGCCCCCGGCGGTGGATCCAGCCGCCGCGGTCGCGCGCGCCCGGCCTCGCACGAGCGTCGCGGAGACGGGCAGCCAGACGCTCTCGATGGCGTGGCGCGCGCTGAAGAAGATGCGGCGAAACCCGGAGCAGTTCTTCGACGTCACCCTCCAGCCGTTGCTGTTCACGGCGATGTTCGCCTACGTCTTCGGCGGCGCGATCAGCGGCAACGTCAAGAGCTACCTGCCACTGATGATCCCCGGGATCGTCGCCCAGACCGTATTGACGACGTGCATGTCCACCGGTGTGCAACTGCGAGAGGACATGGAGAAGGGCGTGTTCGATCGCTTCAAGGCGCTGCCGATCGCCCGGATCGCGCCGCTCGCGGGGCCGATGGTCGCCGACCTGGTGCGCTACCTGATCGCGGCGAGCCTGACCTTCATCATGGGCATGATCATCGGGTATCGGCCAGGCGGCGGCGTACTCGGCGTTCTCGGCGCCATCGTGCTCGCGGTGTTCACGGGCTGGGCGATCGCCTGGATCTTCACGTGGATCGGCACGATCGCCCGCAGCGCACGGACCGTCCAGGGGTACTCGATGATGATCCTGTTCCCGCTGACGTTTCTGTCCAACGCGTTCGTGCCGACCAAGACGCTGCCGGCCGGGCTGTCGACATTCGTCAAGATCAACCCGGTCTCGCACCTCGTCTCGGCCACGCGCGACCTCGCCAACCACGCGGTCATCAGCAGCGAGGTGGGCTGGACGCTGCTCGCGGGGATCGTCGTGATCGCGATCTTCGCGCCCCTGTCGGTGCGCAGCTACAAGCGGCACCTCTAGGCGCTTCTAGGCGCTCGAGCCGGCTTCCTCGATCCGCTCGACCGCCCGCCGGGCCGCGTCCAGGAGGTCCTGCGGGCGGCGGTCCCCGTAGCGGGCCCGAAACTCAGCGATCCGGCCGGGGGCCGCTTCCTCGGCGCGGGGGACGATCCGTTCCCATTCCAAGGTCGGGATGAAGCGGTTGTATGCGAACCGGTCGGCGAGCACCAGCAGATTCACCGCGTCATCGGCAGACATCGCTTGGCGGAGCAGCCCCCAGGCTCCGAGCGAGAACAGCACCTGGCCCGCGACCGGGTAGTCGAGCTGCAAGTTGGCGCGGTCGAAGACCCCGAGCGCGTGCTCGCGGCTGCGGCGGAACAGCTCCCGCCCCTGCGTCTCGTCGGCGTCGGTCGCCAGATAGGCGTGGGCCGTCAATGCGGTCGAGTCCCCGAACAGAGCCCACGGCTCGAGCCCGGTTCGAGGGATCCCCGGGAACCCGAGCTCGCCCAGCCGGGCTGCGCACTCGCGGTAGATGCGCA
>DATBYI010000223.1:0-2181 GCA_036513815.1 Solirubrobacteraceae bacterium | reverse complement strand
GTGGCTCGCGAGCGAAGTCGGCGACGTGGACATCCTGATTAACAACGGGGGGATCGCACTCTTCGGCCCAACCGCAGAGTTCGACCCCGCTGCGTTCGACAAGATGTTCGCGAGCAACGTCCGGGCGCCGTTCGTGCTGGTAGCGGCGATCGCTCCCGGGATGGCCGCCCGCGGCTACGGGAGCATCGTCAGCCTGAGCAGCATGGCCGGCGGCGTCGGGCTCGTCGGCGGCGCGGCCTACGGCGCGACGAAGGCCGCGCTCGAGGCGATGACCCGTGCCTGGGCCGCCGAGTACAGCGCGAGCGGCGTGCGCGTCAACGCGGTCGCCCCCGGACCCGTGTACACCCCAACACCTTCAGGCCCGGAGTTCATCCGGGCGCTTGGAGAGACCACGCCGATGCACCGGGCCTCACAGCCCGAGGAGATCGCCGAGGTCATCGCATTCCTGGCCTCGCCGCGAGCGAGCTACATCACCGGCACCACCGTCGCGGCCGACGGCGGACGACGAGCGATCTAACCCTAACCCGAACAGCAATCCAGTCCCAGCTAAGGAGCAGTCATGGAAAGCGAGCCAATGCAGTCGGCGGAAAGGCACGGAACCAGTGTCGAGTTGATGCCAGACCCGGCCGAATTGTCGACCATGAACTACCAGCACACCCACAACACCGCGCCGACTCGCGTCGCCCAGGCTCGCGGGATGCGCTTCGCCTACCGGCGCTTCGGCAACCGAGCGGGCACGCCGATCGTCCTGCTCCAGCACTTCATGGGCAATCTCGACAACTACGACCCGGCGATAACTGACGCGCTCGCGTCCCGGCGCGAGGTCATCCTCACCGACAACGCCGGTGTTGGACTCAGCACGGGCGAGGCGCCCAAGACCGTCAGCGGAATGGCACGCGACGCCACCTCGCTCATCGACGCTCTCGGCCTCGACCACGTCGATCTGTTTGGCTTCTCGATGGGGGGATACGTCGCCCAGCAGATCGCCGTCGATCGACCAGAACTGGTCCGCCGCTTGATTCTTGTCGGCACTGGCCCTCGTGGCGGCGAAGGAATGGCCCAGCTCGCCCCGGACACCGCACCGCTGTTCGGGAAGGTCTATGACCCGCAGGATCTGATGTGGCTCCCCATCTTCTTCTCGCCATCAGACGCGAGCCAGTCCGCCGGACGACGCTTCTTGGAGCGCATCCGGTCGCGAACCCACGACCGAGACGCCCCGGTCTCGGAAGTCACAGTCGCCGCTCATTCCGCCGCGGCCCGCGAGTGGGGAGCACCGTCACCCGGGAGCTTCGACTATCTCAAGCGCATCCACCACCCGACGCTCGTGGTAAACGGCAGCAACGACATCGTCGTAGCCACGGTCAACTCTTACATCATGCAGCAGAACCTGCCAAACGCCGAACTCATCCTGTTTCCGGACTCTAACCACGGATCACACTTCCAGCTCACAGAACAGTTCAACCTGTACGCGACCGACTTCCTCGACCGGTAGGCCTCGGTGTTCGACCACGTCACCCTCCGGGTCCCGGACCTAACGGCCGCCACCTCGGCCTTCGCGGCGGCGCTCGATCACCTTGAGATCGAGCAGACCACCGAGACCCCGAGCTTCTCAGTCTGGGGGAACTTCGCAATAACGCAGACCGACGACGAGCATCCGATCGCTCGCCGCATCCACATTGCGTTCATTGCCCCGACTGCATCCCACGTCGGGCGCTTCGCCCGAGCCGCCATCGACGCTGGGTTTGCCGAGGACGGGCCTGACGGCCCTCGCCCGGATGACGGGGGGACCTACCACGCGACATGCGTCAGAGACGCGGCACGCAACGAGTTTGAAGCCGTCCACCGAGATGGCAGGCGCCCTCGCGGCAACATCGATCACATCGCCATCCGGGTCAAGGACGTCGAGGCATCAACCTCGTTCTACACGACGATCGGCATCGCCGCCGGACTGACCATCCGTGGCCGAACCGCCGACCACACCGCATTTTCTGTGGGCGAGTCGGACGTTTCTTTACTAGTGATCGCCGGAGAGCCGACGCGCAACGCCCACATCGCCTTCTCGGGCGATGACGACGAGGTCCGCCGCTTCCATGCCGACGCGACCGCAGCCGGATACCGCAGCAACGGCGAGCCGGGGGAACGCCGGCGCTACCACCCCGGCTACTACTCCGCGTACGTGCT
>DATBYI010000222.1:0-22292 GCA_036513815.1 Solirubrobacteraceae bacterium | reverse complement strand
AGCGCCTCCTTGATCTCGTCGCGCGACTCGGCCGCCGCGCCCTGCCCGATATCGGGATTGGCGCCGGCGCCGAGGCCCTTGGTGAGCTCGTGGCCGATGTTGAGCTTGATGTCGGCGTCGCACATCGCGAGCGCCTGGGCGTCGGTGTTGCACGCGATGAACTCGACCCCTCGGAGGCCGGCATCGACCATCCGGTTGACCGCGTTGGTGCCGCCGCCACCGACGCCGACGACCTTGATGACTGCCAGATAACTGCCGCTTTCCATGTGTGACCGTCCGAGCCTTGAGTTAGAGTCGAGCGTTTCGTGAACAGTCGCTCGTAGCGGGAGTTTCGCACGTTAGGCCCTGGAGTTGCGGGAAGTCAACGCCAAGGCCCCGAACGCAAGCGCTGTTGCAGAACCCGGAACCCTCGATGGGCGTCTCAGAGTTGGCGTTTCTGGACAGTAAAGCTGTACTTGAGGGTTAGCCTAGGGGTCCACCCTCCGGGTCACGGCGCCGCCCCCGTGCCGGCGGATGACTGCGCGCTGCTGCTGTCGCCCGAGCCGGACGATGAGGACGATGAGGACGAGCCGCCGGTGCCGGTGGCAGACGACCCTGTCGTCGACAGCCCGGCGGCGACGATGGCCTGCTCGCCGGCGCCCGCGGCCGGGCGCGCGGGGTCGCTCACGTCGATGTAGCTCGCCCCGGCGGAGCTCGGGTCGGCGAGAACGTCGGTGGCCGACGCCCACTTGGCATCGAGGTCGGTGTCGTCGCCGAAGTAGACACTGGGGCCGGAGCGAAGCTGGACGACCAGGCCGTGGGCCGAGCTCGTGGACACCTGGCCGATTCGCGACGACATCCGCGACGGCGCAGAGGCGAGCAGCGCGAGCGCGTTCAGGGCCGCGCCGTCGGTGACCTGCGAGCCCCCCGGGAGCGAGGAGACCGCGATCGTCGGCAGGGACCCGGTGGGCACGTCGCGCAGGAGCGTCCCGTCGCCGCTCGCCGCCACAGCCTCCCTGCCCGCCACGAGCGCCGCGAGCGGGAGTTGCTCCAGGACGTGAATCCGCATCCCGTGCGGGAACTGCGTGCTCACCCGCACCGCCTTGACGATCGGGTAGGGCGCCACCGCCACGTTCAGCTGCCCCTGGCGAACGTCGAGCGTCGTCATGTTGAGCGCCGCCAGCCGCAGCGCCGAGCGGATCTGGCCGGCGTCGGGACCGTAGACGCCGCTGATGCTCACCTTCCGCACCGCGACGAGCGAGGAGTCGCGGAGCCCCAGCCACGCGCCGCCGAGGACCACGACGACGGCGAGGGCGACGATCGCGACCCGCACGCGCAGCCCCACCCGGCGTTTGACGATCACGAGCGGCCCCAGTCGGCGGGCAGCTCCACCGGGCCGAGCGTCTGCACCTCGGGCTCGAGTGCGATGCCGAACCGCTCGAGCACGCGGCGACGCCCCTCGGCCATCACCGCGACGACGTCCGCGGTGGTCCCGTCGCCGTGGTTCTCGATGAAGTTGGCGTGCTTGGTCGAGAAGCCGGCGCCCCCGATGCGCAGCCCCCGGCAGTCCGCCGCGTCGAGCAGCTGGCCCGCGGTGCGCCCCTCGGCGCGTGGATCGTCGGGGTTCTTGAAGGTCGATCCGAACGTCTTGATGCCGGAGGGCTGGGCGGCCTTGCGCCGGGCGCGCATGTGGGCCAGCGTCGCCTTGACCTCCTGACTGGGCGCCTGGTGCAGCCCGAAGCAGGCGCGGGCGACGACCTCGCCCGGGGCGAGGCTCGAGCGCCGATAGGCGAAGCCGAGCTGGTCCGGCGTTCGCCGCTCCGTGCCCCCCGGCCCGGCCACGTCGGCCCACTCGAGCACGCGCGCGAGCTCGCCGCCATACGCGTTGGCGTTCATCCGCACCGCCCCGCCGACGGTGCCCGGGATGTTGACCCCGAACTCGATCCCGGTCAGCCCGGCCTGCGCCGCCCGCGCCGAGACGGACGGGAGGCGCGCGCCCCCGCCACAGCGGATCCGAGTTCCGTCCAGTTCGATCGTGCTCAGCTCCTTGTCCAGCTTGAGAACCAGTCCACGGACGCCCACGTCCGCCACCAGGAGGTTCGACCCCGACCCGACGACCCCTACCTCGAGGCCGTCCGCCTGGGCCCAGGCGAGCAACTGTTCGAGCACCTCGATCGAGCGGGGGCGCGCAAACAGCTCGGCGGGGCCGCCGGTGCGGATCGTGGTCAGACGCGCGAGCGGGTAGTCGCGCTCGACGCCCGGAGGCGAATCGGCCATCCGGGCAGCGTAGAAGGCGCCCCGGCCGGTTCAGTTGGGGCTCCCGGCCGAGCCCGCGCCTCAGGCCACCAGCGACCGGGCGAGCGCGTCGATGTCGCCCGCGCCCATGAACAGGCACAGATCCCCCTCGCGGAGCGCCTCGAGCAAGAATCGCCGGGCGTCCTCGAACGACGGCATCCAGGCCACTCGCCGTCCGGCCGCCGCGTCCGCGGCCGCCGCGGCGACCAGGTGCCCGTCGACCCCCGGGAAGTCCTCGGCTCGCTCGCGGGCGGGATAGACGGGCAGCACGACTGCGAGATCGGCGCCGGCGAGCGCCCGCCCGAACCGGCCCGCCAGCGCACGCGTGCGCGAGTACAGGTGCGGCTGGAACACGGCCACGAGGCGCGCCGGCGCAAGCGTCCGGGCCGCGGCGATGGTGGCGGCCACCTCGGTGGGATGGTGGGCGTAATCGTCGTATATGGGGATGTTTTTTTCGGTGGCGCCGAGCAACTCGAACCGCCGTCGAGCCCCTCTGAACGCGGCCAGTGCGGCGGCCGCCGGGACCGGATCGGCGCCGGCCAGGGCCGAAGCGGTCAGCGCGCCGCTGGCGTTGATCGCGTTGTGGATCCCCGGCACCGATAGGGCCACGTCGATCCCGCGCCAGGGGAAGTGCGATCCGTTCGCCGAGACGATCACGTCCTGGGCGTCGTAGGCGAGCGCGTCGGGCGGGCACAGCGCACGCAGCGCCGGGCGGTCCCAGACGACGGCTCCGAGCGTGGCGCGGCCCATGAACTCGCGCAGGGTGTCCTCGAGGTCCAGGCGGGAGTTGTAGGTCGAGTGGTGGTCGAGCTCGGCGTTGGTCAGGACGGCGATCTCGGGACTCAACGCCAGCAGCGAGCGGTCGGACTCGTCGGCCTCGACGACGATCCACTCGCCACTCCCCCATCCGGCGTTGGCGCCCGTGCTCCGGAGCTCGCCACCCACCACGTAGGCAGGGTCGAGGCCGCAGGCGCGCAGGATCTCCACGACCATCGCCGCCGTGGTGGTCTTGCCGTGGGTCCCGGTCACGGCCAGGCAGCGACGGAGCGCCGCGATCTGCGCGAGCAGCTCCGAGCGGTGCAGCTCGCGTCCCGCCGCGGCGCGACGTTCGGGGTTCTCGGGCGGGACGGCGGTCGAGTAGACGACCTCTGCGCTCGCCGGGACGTTCTCGGCCCGGTGGCCGAGGATCGGCTCGATCCCGGCGCTGCGCAGGAGCTCCGTGTAGCTCGACCCGGCTCGGTCAGAGCCGGTGACGCTCGCGCCGAGCCGGCGCGCGATCAGGGCCAGGCCGCTCATCCCGGCGCCGCCGATCCCGACGAAGTGGAGCCTCCGAGCGGACCAGTCCGCCTCGGCGGCGTCTGCGCCCCGCGGCGCCGTCACTCCTCGCGCTCGAGCACGACGACCGGGATGTCGCGCCGGGTCTTGCGTTGGTACTCGTTGTAGGCCGGCCAGCGATCGGCCATCATCCGCCAAAGCTCGGGCTTCTCGTCATCCGCCGCGGTCCGCGCGTGCGCCTTGAAACGGTCACCCCGGACCTGCACGTCCACCTCGGGCTGGCCGGAGAGGTTCAGATACCACGACGGGTGTTCCTCAGCGCCCCCTTTGGAGGCGACCACGACGTAGTCGTCTCCGTGCTTTCCGTAGATCAGCGGCGTGCTGCGCGCCTCGCCCGAGCGCCGTCCCGTCGTCGTCAGGATGAGCACCGTCGTGCCTTGCCAGTCGTGTCCCTCGGCGCCGTCGGTCTTTCGATAACGCCTGACATGCTCCTGGCCGAAAAGCATCCCTCCACCTCATTTCGAAGTTTTGCGGACGCGAGGCTATCCAAAGCCAGGGCGACCCGCACGGATCGAGCCGCTCCCGGCCAGCGCGCGGGTCGCCGCGCGCGTGCCGGACGCGCGACGGAACACCATCGCGTTGTCGATCAGCCACCACGGCGAATCTGACGCCCGGAACGCCGCGACGATGCGGTCGGTGCGCTCGGGATCGAGCTCCATCCCGTTTCGCGCGAAGCGTTCGATCCAGTACGCCTTGGGCTGCTCGTTGATGTGATCGTCGCCGCCCTGTCCCGGATGCGCGGCGGTGAAGAGCACGCTCGGAAAGCGGGCCAGATAGGCCACGAGGCGGTCGCCGAGCTCGGGTGGGAGGTGCTCGCCGACCTCGAAGCAATACGCCACGTCGGTGAGGGGAAGCCGTGCCGGTTCTTGCCGGCTCAGGTCGAAGGGTCGGCTCGGCAGCCGCTGGCAATAGCTGAACGCGCGTCCGAACAGGGAGTTCTCGCACGCCACGGTCCGAACGCCGCGGCGGCGCAGCTCCGCCGCGTAGGTGCCCGTTCCGGCGCCGACGTCGGCGAACGACCGTGCCTCGGGGAACGCGGTCAAGATCGACTCCGCGACGCTCGCCTTGGTGTCCTGGGCAAACAGGTGCCACCGGTAGAACCGGATCGGGTTGTAGGCCAGCCAGCGGACCCCGAATCGCTCCCCCAAGCGTTCCATCGCGCGGTTCACCTTCTCGAGCCCGCGACCGAGGTGCTCGCCGCGGAGCACGCGCCGCTCAGCCGAACTAACCCGTTCGTCCATCACGTCAAACGTACCCACGGAGGCGAGACGCAACCGTCATTTTGGCGCTCGTCCTAGGCGGTTACGAGTCGGTCGGCGGCCTGCTCGGCCAGCCAGGGAGCGCGTGCTAGCAGCGTCTCGATGTCGCGGCCCAGCTTCCAGTAGGCGTCGAACTCGGAGAAGGCCCGATCAGGAGTGAGCGCGCTCGCGGAGTTGCGACGCCGCGCGGCCAACGCCCGCCGGTATCCGCGCGCCACGCGATAGACGCGCCGGGGATAGGAGGGGAGCCTGTGCATCCGAAGGTTGCCCGAGCGCCCGGCCCCGAAGCCGACCTGGAAGGAGAGGCGCCGGACCCGGTCGTACTGCAGCCGGCGGGCGTCGACGTGGTGAAGGACCACCGCACTCGGCTGGTAGACGATCGCGTGAGTGTCGGCGAGGCGATCGAAAAGCTCCCACTCGTCGTAACCCATGCTCACCTTTCCGGTGTGACCAAGTCGCGGGTTGAATGGTTCACCCAGCGACGTGAGCAGAGATCGCCTGAACGCCATGTTCGCCCCGATTGGATATACCTGCTCGCGCGGCTTCCCGGGTGCACCATCCAGGAGACCCATTTGAAGCGGTTCAGGTCCGTAGTCCCATAGGGTGGCCGAGAAGAACGGGCGCAGTTCGAGCCAGCTAGGCCGGTCACCCTCGATCTCGGGAATCACCCGGCCGCCGACGATGTCGACCTCGGGTCCGAACGCCGCGAGCAGTGCGTCGATCCACCCAGGCTTAACTGTGACGTCGTCGTCGGTGAACGCCACGAACTCGCCGCGCGCTTCCGGTATCGCATAGTTACGCGCGCGCGAGTGACCGGGACGCGCACAGTGAAGGACCCGGATCGGACGATTGTCTGGAGAAGACTCGGCTCGCGCCGCCTGGATGACCGCCGGAGTGTCATCGGTCGAGCCGTTGTCGACGACCAGCACCTCGGCCGGCGCCAACGAGGGATCGTCTCGTAATGAACGGAGAGTTCGCTCGAGTGACTTCGCCCGGTTCTTCGTGCACACGATGATCGAGAGCTGATGCTCGGGCATCGGTCACGACCGTAGCAGTCACTGTGCCCTCGCGGCGCGGGTCGATTTCAGCCGGTGCGTGCGGCGGCGAGCAGTTCGTGCGCGATGTCACGTGCGGCGTCCGGCCGGGCCAGCGCCGCCGATGCTCGGGCCATCGCCGCCAGCCGCCCGCGGTCGGCCAGGAGCCGCCCGACCTCGTTGGCCAGCCGTGCGCCGGTCAGCTCGTCGTCGGGGATGACGACCGCCGCGCCGGCCCGCTCCATCCAGCGAGCGTTGGTCGTCTGGTGATCGGCGGTGGCGTGCGGATACGGGATAAGCACGGCGGGCTTGCCATGGGCGGCGATCTCGAAGATCGAGCCACCGGCGCGCGCCACGACCAGGTCGGCGGCGAGCAGCGCCTCGCCGAAGCGCGGGATGTAACCGCGCAGGTCGTAATGCGGGCCGGGCGAGTGAAGATCGGGCAGGTCACGCTCGCCGGCGGCATGCAGCACGTGGAAGCGAGCGCCGGAGAACGCCTCGACTGCCGCGTGGTTGATCGACCGCGCCCCCTGTGAGCCGCCGAACACGAGCACGCAGGACTCGCGCAGGCCTATCCCGAACCGGGCTCGCGCCGCCTCCCAGTCGGTGGCGGGCGGCGGCACCGGGCGCCCCGTGATCCGATAACGCGCGCCGTCGCGCCCTTCGATCGGGAAGGGCAGGCAAACCCGTCGCGCGAACGGCGCCAGCAGCCGGTTGGTCAGCCCGAGATGGCTGTCGGCCTCGGTGAGGACGAGCGGCACCCGGGAGAGGACCGCGCAGACACCGACCGGTCCCGCCACGTAACCGCCGCCGCCCAGGACCGCAACCGGGCGCAGCTCGCGCAACACGTCACGGACCTCGCGTGCCGCGCCAGCGGCGATCAGCGCGGCTCCGAGCGCCTTAACCGGGCGCCCGCGCGGAAGCGGCGCGACGCGCACGCGGCGCAGCTCGTAGCCGGCAGCCGGGACGAGCTCGACCTCGGCGCGATCGCTGCCGATGAACGTGACCTGGGCGCCGTCAGCTCGCAGCGCGTCGGCCACCGCCAGCGCTGGCACGACGTGCCCGGCGGTTCCGCCGGCGCCGATCACGATCCTCGGCGCTGTCAACTCTCGTGTTCCGGACGACTTGCAGGCGCGTCCCGGGACGGGCGATGTTCAGCAGCAAACCCACGCCGCCCAACATCACGCACAGGTTGGTGGGGGCGTAGGAGATGAACGGCAGCGGGACGCCCGTAAGCGGGGCGATCCCGAGCACCACGAACAGGTTGAGGATTCCCTGGCACAGAATCAGCGAGGTCAGACCGGTGGCCAGCAGCTTGGCATACCGGTCGGTGGCGCGGCGCGCCGTGCGCAGGCCGGCGTAGGCGATCATCCCGTACAGGCAGATCACCCCGAGGATCCCGAGCACGCCGAGCTCCTCGCCGATCACGGCCAGGATGAAGTCCGTCTGCGCCTCGGGCAGGTAGAAGATCTTCTGCACCGAGCGCCCCAGGCCGACCCCGAACAGGCCACCGGAGCCGAGCGCGATCTGTCCCTGGACGGCCTGGTAGCCGGCACCCGACTTGGTCGCGGACGCCCACGGGTGCAGGAACGACGTCAGCCGCGCCCGTTCGTACGGCTGCGCGGTGGCGAGCAGGATGATGCACAGCGCGGCGATGCCGGCCAGCGCCGCGACGTAGCGCATCGGCATGCCCGCGGCGATCAGCAGCGCCGCGACGGTCAGGGCCACCACGATCGTCGTGCCCAGGTCTGGCTCGACGACGATCAGCAGGCAGGCCGGCCCGGTGACGATCGCGATCGGCGCCACCGCCGCCCGGAAGCTCCGCATCCGCTTGGGATGGTCGGCTAGGTACCTGGCGGCGTACAGGACGAGCGCGAGCTTCATCACCTCCGAGGGCTGAAACTGGATCGGGCCGGCCGCGAACCAGCGCCGCGCACCGTTGACGGACACGCCGAAGCCGGGAATGAGGACGAGCAGGAGCAGTCCGAACGACCCGAGGAGCAGGATGGTGACCAGGCGCGGGGTGATGATCTCGAGGCCCCGCCGGGCCAGCACGTGCATGCCGACCAGACCGATGCCGCCGAACAGCAGGTAGCGCACGAACTCGCCGGTGCCGCTGCCGCCGCTGCCCGACAGCACGCCGAGCGGTGAGGACGCGCTGTAGACCATGACCGCCCCGAACGCGAGCAGGCAGAGCGTCGCGGTCATCAACATACGGTGCTCGAGTGGTGGGGGGACGCGGCGCGCGGCTGTACGGGTGCGCTTGGAGTTCGGCTTGGTCGGCGCGGCCATGGCGCCGCGGGCGGACTCGGAGGCGACCCGCCCACGCGCCCGGAGCGCCGCGGCCCGCGCCATCAGCCGCGCTCCACGAGGGCCCGGAAATGATCGCCGCGCGCCTCGAAGTCGATGTACTGGTCATAGCTCGCGCACGCCGGTGAGAGCAGCACGATCTCTCCGGGTGCGACGGCCGCTCGGGCCAGCGAGACCGCGCGCTCGAGGTCGCCCGCCTGATGCAGTGGCACGCCCGCCGGGGCGAGCGCTTCGGCGAGCTCGCCGGCCGCCTCGCCGATCAGGTACACCGCGCGGCAGCGCTCGGACACGGGCGCCGCGAGCGGCGAGAAATCCTGCTGCTTGCCCCGCCCGCCCGCGATCAGGTGAACCGCCCCCGGGAAGGCGTCCAGAGCCACGATCGTGCTCGCCACGTTGGTCGCCTTGGAGTCGTTGATCCAGGTCACGCCGTCGTCGGTGGGGATCCGCTCGAGCCGGTGGCGCACGCCGACGAAGCTCCGCAGCGCGGCGGCGACGGCCTCGCGGTCGATCCCGCGCGCCAGGCATACGGCGGCGGTGGCCATCGCGTTCTGGACGTTGTGAGCACCCGGGAGGGCGATTTCCTGCACTCGGAGCAGCGGCTCCTCGCCCCACCACAGGTAATCCGCGCGCTCGGAAAGGTCCGGACCGGGGCCGGCCCCGAAGGTCACCCGGCGCGCGCAGCCGCCGAGATCCTCTACCCCGATGTCGACCGGCGCCACCGCGACGTCGTAGTTGCCCTGGTTGACGAAGATCCGGAGCTTCGCCGCGACGTACTCCCCGTACGTCCCGTGCCGGTCGAGGTGGTCGATCGACAGGTTGAGCAGCACGGCCGCCTCGGGCGAGAAGGCGAGCGTGTCCTCGAGCTGGAACGACGACGCCTCGCACACGACGGTGGCATCGTCGGGAATCACACCCACCAGCGAGGTTGCCGCCGTCCCCACGTTGCCGGCCACCGCCACGGGCAGGCCGGCCTCGCGATGGACGTGGCCGATCCACTCGGTGGTCGTCGTCTTGCCGTTCGTGCCGGTCACCGCGACGAACTCGTTCGGGATGAGCCTCCAGGCCAGCTCGAGCTCACCGAGCACGGTTGCGCCACGGTCTCGCGCCGCGGCGATCGCGGGCGCGTCGTGGGGTACGCCGGGACTCTTGATGAGCGTCCTGGCGCGGGCGGCAAGATCGACGCCTGACGCATCGAGCCGTACTTCGACGCCGGCTTCGCGAAGCCTTCCCGCCGCCTCGGCCAATCCCGGCCGGTCGGCCCCGCCGGCGTCGACTCCGACCACCTCGGCGCCCCGCGCGCGGAGCGCCAGCGCCGCGGCGACCCCGGACCTGGCCAGCCCGACCACCAGATACGGCCCCGGCGGGAGCGGCGGTCTTGCCTTAGCCACGAATGCTCAGGCGGTACACCGTGAAGGCGATCGCCGCGCAGGCCGCGGCCACGATCCAGAAGCGCAGGATGATCTTCGTCTCAGACCAGGCCTGCAGCTCGAAGTGGTGGTGGATCGGCGCCATCAGGAAGACCCGCTTGCGCAGCATCTGGAATGAGACGACCTGGATCAGCACCGACAGGGCCTCGATCACGAAGATCCCGCCGAGGAGGATCAGGAGCACCTCGGTGTCGGTCATCACGGCCAGCCCGGCGATCGCGCCGCCGATCCCCAGCGAGCCCGTGTCGCCCATGAACACGCTGGCCGGGAAGCTGTTGAACCAGAGAAAGCCGATGCAGGCGCCGACCAGGCAGCTGGATAGCAGCGTCAGGTCGTCCTGGCCCGAGATGAACCCGATCCCGATGTAGGCGAGCAGGACGATCGCCGCGGTGCCCGCGGCCAGCCCGTCGAGGCCGTCGGTGAGATTGACGGCGCTCGTCGTGCCCGCCACCACGAGGTAGATGAAGATGGGAAAGAACGGGCCGAGATCGACGCTGGCGTCGACGAACCGCAAGCTGATCGTGGAGCTCACGTGCCCCTTGTGGGTCGCTATCCACCACAGCCCGAGCGAGATCGCGATCGTGACCGCCAGCTTGGTCCGGGCGCGCAGACCGAGCGATCGGCGCTTGACGATCTTCGTGTAGTCGTCGGCGAAGCCGAGCAGCGCGCACGCCACCGCCGCGGCGAGCACCCCGACCGACCGCCAGTCGCGCGTGGACAGGATCAGGAACGGGATCGCGAAGGTGAGGACGATGATGATCCCGCCCATCGTCGGGGTACCGGCCTTCGTCTTGTGGCCCTCCGGTCCCTCCTCGCGGATGTTCTGGCCGAACGCCCGCGCCCGCAGGAACTCGATGAACTTGGGGCTGAGGAACAGGCACAACAGCAGCGACGCCGTGCCCGCGATCAGGATGCGGCCAGAAACCGATCCCATCAGCGGCTCGCTCCGGCGCCGTTGGGGGTCGGGGCGGCGGCGCTCAACGTGCGGCACACCAGCTCGAGGCCGACGCCGCGTGAGCCCTTGACCAGCACGATGTCGCCCGAGCGGAGCAGGTCCGGCACGACGCGGGCGGCCTCGGCGGCGGATTCGGTGCGGTGAACTTCGCCGTCGAACTCCTCGCCGATGGCGCCGGCCAGGGGTCCGACCGTGACGAGAACTTCGACGCCCGCGCGGCGCGCCTCTCGCCCCAGCTCGACGTGGAAGTCGCGGGCCCGGGGACCCAGCTCGAGCATGTCGCCGAGGACGGCCACGGGCCGGGCGTCACCCATCCTCGCGGTCGTCTCGGCCAGGTCCTCGAGGGCGGCGCGCATCGACATCGGGTTCGCGTTGTAGCAGTCATCGATCAAGGTGACGCCTCCGGTCAGCGCCATGCGCTGGCCACGACCCGGGGACAGCTCGAGCGCGACCCGACCCTCCGCGATCACCCCGATGGCGTGCGCCGCGGCGACGGCCGGGAGGAGGTTCCGGCGCAGGTGCGCCTGGGTGAACGGCACCTCGAGCACGATCGGCCGGCCGAGAAGGTCGATCTCGACGCGATCCTCGTAGCTTCGAACCAGCCGCACGTCCCCGCCGTCCCCGAAGGTGATCGTCTCCACCTCGCCGCGCAGGTGCGGCTCGAGCAGCGGCTCTCCCGCCGGGATCACCGCCGTGCCGCCGGGTCCCAGCGCCGCGATCAGCTCCGCCTTGGCCGCGGCAATCGCCTCGATCGTGCCCAGCAGCTCGAGGTGGACCGGACCGATGCTGACGATCACGCCGACATCGGGCTCGGCGACGCCGGCCAGCTCGGCGATCTGGCCGGTCCCGCGCATGGCCATTTCCAGCACGAGCACCTCGGTGCCGGCCGGTGCCGCGAGGATCTCGAGCGGCAGCCCGATCTCCGTGTTGTAGTTCGCGCGCGAGGCAACGGTCCGGCGGTGGGGCGAGAGCAGGGCGAGCAGCAGGTCCTTGGTGGAGGTCTTGCCGGTCGATCCGGTCACGCCGATCACGCGGGCCCCCAACTCGCGCCGCCAGGCGGTGGCCAGGCGTTGCATCGCTACCAGTGGATCCTCTGCCGCGAGCAAGGCACCGGGCGGCGCGCAGCGGGCGTCCTGCGCGTGCTGCGGCGTCGTCAGCACTCCCCACGCACCGGCGGCAAGCGCCTGCGGCGCGAAGCGGCCGCCGTCGGCCTTCTCGCCCTGGAGCCCTACGAACAGCGACCCGGGCCCGGCCTGACGCGAGTCGATGACCGCGCGTTCGGGACCCGTCGTGGTGGGCGCCGGCGAGATGAGCCGTGCTCCTGCCGCCCGCGCGACCTGCTCGGGTGTCCAGGTCCTCATGCTCCGGATGCAGACTACTTGGCGGGTCGGGCGGTTAGGGCGATTAGGGGAATTGACCGCGCGGCTCAGTGCGCCGCCGGGGCGCCCTCGAGCGCCTGGCGGGCCACGCTCACGTCGTCGAACGGGATCTTGCGTCCGGCTTCGAACTCCTGGCCCTGCTCGTGGCCCTTTCCGGCGATCACCACCACGTCGCCGGGGGCCGCGCCCGCGATCCCTGCGGCGATCGCCCGGCGCCGGTCGGCGTCGTGCTCCACGTCTGGGCCGCTGCCGGTCAGGATCTCCTCGATGATCGCCTCGGGATCCTCCGAGCGCGGGTTGTCCGAGGTCACGATCACCCGGTCGGCGAGGCGCCGGGCGATCTCGCCCATCATCGGCCGCTTGCCTCGGTCGCGGTCCCCCCCGCACCCGAACACCACGTGGACACGCCCCTCCGTGAGTCCCCGCGCGGCGCGCAGGACGTTCTCGAGCGAATCCGGCGTGTGGGCGTAATCGACGAGCACCGCGAAGTCCTGTCCGGCCTCGACCGGCTCAAATCGGCCCGGGACGTGTCCCGCCGTCTCGATCGCCCCCAGCGCGACGTCGAGCGGGACACCGAGCGCGCGGACGGTCGCCAGCGCACCCAGCACGTTGTAGACGTTGAACCGTCCCGGGAGCGGCGAGGCCAAACGCCCGATTACCCCGTCCGGGCCGCGGACCACGAAGCGCGACCCGCTCAGGTCGGTGTGGAGATCGGTGGCCCGGTAGGTGGCGTCGCGATCGATCGCCACCGTGACCGCCTCCGGCCACTCGGCCGCCAGCCGGGCGCCGTAGGGGTCGTCGATGTTGATCACCGAGTGGCCGGGGCTGGCGTCCGCGAACAAACGCCGCTTGGCCAGGAAGTACTCCTCCATCGTCTCGTGGAAGTCGAGATGGTCCTGGGTCAGGTTGGTGAAGACGGCCGCCGCGAAGTGGATCGCGTCGGCTCGGTGCAGCTCGAGCGCGTGCGAGGACACCTCCATCGCGCACGCGACGTCGCCCGCGTCGAGCATCTCGCGAAAGGTGCGCTGGAGGTCGATCGCCTCGGGCGTGGTCCGCTCCACCGCCCGTTCGGCGCCTCCGATCACGCTCTTCACCGTCCCGAGCAGCCCGGTCTGGCGGCCGTCGGCCTGGAGCAGCTCACGGACCAGAAAAGCGGTCGTCGTCTTGCCGTTGGTCCCGGTCACCCCCACCGTCTCGAGCGCCGCCGTCGGATCGCCGTAGAACGCGGCGGCCGCCGGGGCCATGGCGGCGCGAACGCTGGGCACCTCGATCTGCGGGACGGACAGGCTGAGCGGCCGCTGGACGACCAGCGCCACTGCGCCCCGCTCGACCGCCTCGGGCGCGAACTCGTGCCCGTCGCGGGTGAATCCGGGCACGCAGAAGAACAGCGTGCCGGGAATCACCGAGCGGGTGTCGTAGGCCAGGCCGGCGATGTCGAGGTCCCCGGTGCCGGCCGGTGCATCAGCGATCACGCGGTCCAGTCGCATCCGCGCAGCGTACCGGCGGGGGAGTGGGAATTTTGCGGCAGCGGCTTCGCGGGCGCCTTGGGAAATTTTGCGGCGGCGGCTTCGCCGGCGCCTGTGTTACGGGACGAGCGCTTCGCGCAGTACGTCGGCGGCCGACGGCCGCTCCCGGATCTCGTCGGGCAATTCGACCGGACGCTCGGCGTCCTCGACGTCGGCGGTGGTGATCCGCTCCTCGACCGGGACGACGAGGTCCCATTCGGCCAGTTTGCGGGTCAATTGGTACTGGTGGTCGTCGACGTGCTCGCCGAGCGCAGCGCGGCGCGGAACGACGATCGGCCTGCGGCCGGCGGCGAGCGCCGAGGAGATGATGCCGGCGCCGCCGTGACAGACCACGACGGTGGCCTCGCGCAGGGCGGCCTCGAGCTCTTCCGACCCCAGGTACTGAGACACCTCCGCGCCCTCGGCGCTCCAGGCCGCGGGACCCACTTGCGCGCGGACGGGACCGGGAAGCTTTCCCTCCTGCACCGCGCCCTGGACGATCTCGAGCAGCCGATCGTACGGCTGCGCGTGAGTGCCGACCGCGACGAACGTTCCCGTCCCCGACGTCCGCGGGCCCTCGGCCACGTTCTCGAGCAGCGTCGGCCGGCAGACCTCGGCCCGCGGCAGCTCGGAGGCGAGCTCAGGCCACTGGACGACGACCCGCGAGGCGACCCGCGACAACAGCCGTGCGGTCATGCTGGGGGTGCTCACCCGGGCCATCGTCTCCACGTAGAGCAGCCGGGCGCCGGTCAGCCGGGCGAGCAGGCAGAACGGAGCCACGACGCCGGCCCCCGAGGTCACCACGGTCCGCGGGCGTCGCCGGAGCACGACCCGAGCGGCGGCCAGCACGTTCCGGATCGCGCCTCTCGGGCTGCGGCCGTACTCGGGCAGAAGCTCTACCTCGTCCGCATCACGCCGCAGACGCTCGCCGCGCGGCGTCCGCGAAGTCACCCACACGGGCTCGTGGCTCGCGACCATGTCGGGCGCGATCGCCCGCAGGAGGTCCAGGTGCCCACCGGCAGAGGCCGCGAACACCGGCGGCTCGGACAGCTCCGTCGCGTTCGGATCGTCTGGGTGCGAGGCGAACGCGGCGGCGTGGGCCCGCCCGCGGATCTCGTGGTCCTCCACGGCGCTGCCCACCTCCTGACTGAAACGGTGCCGGAAGGACTCCGTGGAGAAGTTGGCGGCGTGCTCGCGGATCATGTCCGCGTCGAATTCGTCGGAGTCGAACGCCTGGAGCGTGCGTTTCAGCGCCGTCCCATCATCCGGAGGAACGAGCTGCCCGGTGACGCCTTCCCGGACGGTCTCGAGCGCGCCGCCCGCCGCCGCCGCGATCACGGGGCGCCCGGCGGCCTGCGCTTCGACCGCGGCGATTCCGAACTCCTCGACGTTGGGCAGGACGAGGGCGCGCGCGTGGGCGTAGAGCTCGACGAGCTCCTCGTCCTCGACCCGGCCGAGGAACTCCACCCGCCGGCGGAACTTCTCCCGCAGGCGGGGCAGCTCCGGACCGCCGCCGACGACCTTCAGTCGCTGGCCAGCCTCGGCGGCCGCCTCGGCGGCGAGCTCGATCCGCTTGTGCGGCACGAGCTCCGTGACCGCCAGGAAGTAGTCGTCGGCCTCCTCCGAGCGGAAACGGTCAACCTCGACTGGAGGGTGAATGATGGTCGAGTCTCGCCCGTAGATGTCCTTGATTCGGCGCTGCGTGTGGCGCGAGTTGGCGACATACCGGGTTACGCGGCGAGAGGCGTCGAGGTCCCACCGGCGGATCGCCGACAGGACGCCACCAAGGGCGGGGCGCATGGCCGGCGATACCTCCGCCATCGCGCGCTCCCCCTCGAACCAGGCGTAACGGAACGGCGTATGGCAGTAGCAGACGTGCACAGCGTCTTCGGGCAACCGGACCCCGTGGGCGAAGGCGCTGCTGCTCGACACGACCACCGACGGCTCGCCGAGCGAGAGCCGTTCGACGGCGGCCGGGAACAGCGGGAGCAGCTTGCGGAAGCCGCTCTGGGTTACGCCCGTTCGCTGCAGGGCCGAGGCGGTGACGGGATGCCCCGTGAACCTGCCCTCCGTGCCCTCCGGGTCATACAGGAGCGTGTATACGGGCGCCGTGGGCCACATGTCCGCCATCGCGGCGAACGTGCGCTCGGCGCCTCGGAGCACGAGGAGGTAGTCGTGCACGAGCGCCAGCCCACCGTCGTCGATCGCAAGGTCGGCCGGACCCGCTTCGGCGCGGGTCGTCGCCATCACGCGGGGACCTCTACCGGCTCGTCCGCCTCGCGCAGAACCCCTTCGACCGCCAGCGCAGACATGTTGGCCCGCACCGCCAGGCGCTGGAGCGCCGCGCTTCGCCACTCGTCGATCGCCTCGGGGCTGAGCCCGACGACGCCGACGAGCTCATCGTCGCTCAGGGCGTGGCGGTAGGAGAGCCTCAGCAGGTCCTGGCTGCCTGGATCGAGCGTCTCGAGCGCCATCGCCACATTGGTGGCCCAGGCGCGCCGGCTGAGCGCATCCTGAACGCGGTTGGTGTACACGGGCAGCGGCAGCGCGTCGCGGAACGCGAGCAGCCCGAGCAGCATCCACAACACCTGCGGGGGCCCGTCGTCGGTGAAGTACGACTCGATGAAGCCGATGACGACGAGCGCCACCACAGCCATGGCCACGGCCGGACCGAGCGCCTTCTGGAGTGGATCGCGGTCGAGCCGAGCTCTCATGGACGCGACGACCATCGAGACGGCCAGGCCGAGGAAGATCGCCAGCAGCACCAAGCCGCCCCGATAGAGCAGGTTGATGTAAAGCGACTCGGTGTATGGGAAGTTCGCGAACTGCGGCGGGAGAGCCGGGCCGTAACCGGTCACCACGTGCCCCTTGAGGGCCGGGATCAGCTCGGTCGTCCACAGGTCGAAGCGATGCTGGATCGTCTGGGGAACGAGCGCCGAGCCCTGCGTCCCGGGCGCGCGCCCGTATTCCTGGGTGAAGCGCGCGTCGATTCGGGCGCCGAAGACGAGGAGGCCGGCGATGATCACGACAGCGAGCCCGGCGACCACACGCGTGATCCCCTTGAAATAGATGCCAAGGATCGCGACGCCCGCCACCAACGCGATGATCGGGGCGATGCTGAGCGTCTCGACGAGCGCCACCGTGTCGACGAGCGCGATCGCGACCAGCGAGCCGCGGGACAGCACGTCGGTGACGCCGCGGAGCAGCAGGGCGGCGATCGCCAGCAGGTAGATCAACATGTAGCCGGCGAGGTTGTGCCAGAGCGGGAAGGGCCCGGTCACACGTGCGGCCGTGTTCGTGGCCGAGTAGACGTTGTTGTTGGTCAGCGTGACGAGCAGGCTGCGAACCCCGGGGAAGTTGAACTGCTGGCCGATGGCCAGGAGCGCCACGGGCACGCTGGCCCACAGCATCAGCCGTAACGCGACGCGGCGGCGCTCGGGCGTGCGCGCGGTCACCGCGGTCGCCCGGTACAGGAGCAAGAACTGGAGGGGTCCCAGCAGCACGTCGAGCTCGGACTGGTTGATGTGCTGGCCCTGCGCGAGCACGTCCCACGCTCCCAGGCAGAGCGTCGCGAGCGCGTACAGCAGGGCCAGCCAGTCGAGCGGCGTCCAACGCACGAACCGGCGAGCGGAGACGAGCAAGATGATCCCGACGCCGCCGATCAGCGCCTCGGAGAAGCGCAGGCCCGGAACCGGGATGCCACGGGCCAGTCCCGACGTGGCGGGAGCGAGTGCGGCGAGCAACGCCAGCCCGACCATCTCGTTCAGCGCGACCGCGAAGGCGACCGCGATCGCGACGATCAGCCCGACCGCGATCAGCGGCGAGACCCCGGCTGCGGCGGCGACGAGGACCATCGCGACCGCGGCCACCACCGCGAGGAACAGGTGGTAGCGCTGAACGTCGAAGGGGAGCCGCAGTGGCTCCTCGCCGCCGAACGACGAGACCGAGGCCAGCTGCCGCGAACCGAGCCCGAGCCGGGCTCCGTTAAGCGGAGACGGCACCGGCGAGCGGCTGCTGCTCTGGAGTTCCGACATGTCCACCTCGCGGCGTCAGAAGGGCCCACGCGGGGACCACGCCAAAGTTCGCCAGCTCCTCTGCCATATGACGCATCTCGGCGTTCCGGGCGCCGCTCCGGACGACGACGACGGTCAGGTCGCAGCTCAGAGCGACCGCCTCGCCGCCCTGCCCGGGGGGTCCGGCGTGCACGAGCGCGATGGAGTCCCTGCCGCCGGCCAGGTGGCCGTTGCTGAGCGCCTCGGGCACGGCGCCCGAGCGCGCGTCGATGTAACGGACACCATCGCTGGAGCGAGCGAGCAGGCGCGCGACCTCGTCGGCCCGCGCCACCGAGCCCGCATCGGCGGGGAGGATCGCCACCCGCGCCGGAACCCGGTCGGTCAGCGAGGCCCAGCGCTCGAGCAGCGCGTGGGCGGCGTCAGGCGACAGCCGGTCGGCCGGGGTCGCCGGGCATCCGAACTGGCCCGACAGCGACCGCGCATCGGTCACATGCGGGTCCGATCGCTCCCATGCGACGAGCAGCACGAGGCCAAGGATCAGTCCGAGCACGGCTCCGATCGCGACCGTGCGCGACTTGTGAGTGGTCGCGGCGGGACCGACGTTGTTCGGCAGCGAGACGATCTGGAGCGAGGACGGCACGATGCCCGAGGCCACCGGATTGGGACCGCTGAGCAGGTTGGCCGCCGTCCGCGCGCCGAGCGTCGCGGTCCGCGGGTCGGACGCCTTGTAGCTGATCTCGAGGATCGACGTGCCCTGCTCGTTGATCACCGAGAGGTTCTGACCGACGTCAGATGGGGACTGACCGATTGCCTTACCGATGTCGTTCAGGAGCGTCTGGTCCACCGGGATGACACCCGCGTAGGTGGTGGCGAGCTTGTCGGCGTCGTCGGGGTTGATCCCCTCGGTCGGGCCGCCGCCACTCGCCGGCACCATCAGCACGAGCTGCGCCACGTACCTCGCCGTCTGGGAGGGAGGCAGCAGGGGCGACGGTGTGGTGATGCCGCTGGCCGCCGCCGCGGCGCGGGCGGAGATCTTCGCGGCGGCGGTAGTGACCGCCGCCGGGTTGAGCGAGGCGGTGAACGGATCCTGCAACACGTTGAGCGTGTTCGGAGTGACCACGCTGCTCGCCGGCTTGGGCTGACTGAGGCCCTTGGCGATCGCCCGCGCGCCGGCCAGTGCCCCGCTGCGGGTGCGGGCGAAGAACTGGAGGGTGATCACCGAGCCCTGCGGCGGCTGGGCAACGATCGAGCCGAGCGGATTGACGTGCGCGGTCCTGGCCACGTACGCCTGGAGCGTCGGATCGTTGGGAAGTGCCCCGGCGTAGGTCGACGCGAGGCTGGACGCGCCGGCGGAGCTGCCGGAGGCCTGGGGCCCAGGCGCGGAGGTGACGACGACGTTCGACTGCGCCGTATAGGTAGCCGACTGCAGGCCGGCGACAGCGTAGGCGATCGCGGCGACCACGACGACCGACACGGGCAGGATCCACAAACGGCGCAGTGGCGCCATCGGGCGTCGCTTGCCATTGATGCGTTGTGAAGCGGTCATGCTCATCGGGCGGCTCCTGCCGGTCGCTGTGTCATGTACGTGTCCGGTTCCGATCGTTGTCGAGAAGGGGACGTATTCAGCCTCGGCGCGTACACATCCGCGCCGCTGTCCTGAGGCGTAGTGGCGACCAGGCGCGAAACGCCAACGACTCGGCCTTCGCTCGACGCACAACGTGGTCGCCAAACCGACGTTACCCAGGAAGGGCTTTCACATATCCGCGGAATTCCAGATTCGTCGCGGCCGGGATACAAAATGCGGGCTCCCCCGCTAGTCAAGCCAGTGATTCGCTAGCTCAACCCGACACCCGGGGGGTCACAAGAAGGTCATGTGGGTGGCGGGCAAGTGTGCAATCGGTCACACATGCGGGCGGGCGACTGGCGCTCGTGTCATGTGTCACTCGCAATCGTGACGATTGCGTGCACATAGTCACTTTTGGCCCGATGAACGAGGTTCTCGATCCGCTCAGGCCAAGCCGAGCGCCACGCGCAGCTCACCAAGCTGCTCGCGCCAGCGGCGGTGCTGCGCCGCCCGCGCCTCGGGAGCGAGCGCGCTGAGCTCATCGCAGCGGCCCAGTGCCTCCTCCATGCCGGCGGCGATGGCGGCCGGATGGTTCTCGACCAGCACCGCGTAGGGGAACAGCTCACGCATGTGGGGCCACTCCGAGAGCACCAAGGGCCGCAGCGCGTCGACGGCCTCGTGCGCCGAGCGCTGGACCGACTCGCGTCGCACGGTGAGGGCCATGAGCACGTCGGCGCGTTCGAGCGCTGAGACGTACTCGTCCCCCATCAGATAGCCCAGCCATTCGACGTTGGGCGGGGCCTCGCGCCGGGCGCGCTCCGGCAACCGGCGGAGGTCACCGGTGATCTGCACGGTGACGTCGGGGAGGCGCCGCGCCGCCTCGAGCACATCCATCAGCGGCTCGTCTGGAGCGAACGTGCAGATGAACAGGACTCGTCGCTGACCCGAGCAACTGCGAGGCTCGGCACGCTCGGACCATCTCATCGGGGCTTCATGGACGACCATCGGCCGGCCTTTCCAGTGCGAGATCTCCCGGCCCAGCTCGGGCGTGGTGACGATGCATCCGGCCGAGCGCTTCACGAGCGCCGAGAGCAGCGGCATCATCATCCGGTCGAGGCGCCGGCCGTCCAGCGCGAACGAGGCGGGATGGGTATCGAGGACCACGCGCGCCTTCGCGAGCCTCGCCCACGCGAGCACGAGCGCCGCGGCGGGGACGGGCGGCGTCTGCACGATCACCGCGTGGGGTCGCCTGCGCACCAGATAGAAGAGCGTGCGGGCCGCGCTCAGCAGATACCGCACCGGCACGAGCTCCTCGCGGTTGATCCGCAGGTCGTAGAACGTCCGCCACTCCCCGTCCAGCGCCTGGGATATCGAACCCGCCCGACTACCTTCCGGTACCCAAGCGATGAACGACATGGTGGGTCGGCGGCTCAAGTGACCCGAGGATAGAGGGTACTTTCAGTGCCATGCCCGATCTGCTGATTCTCAACGCGGACGACCTCGGACTCACCGTGTCCGATACCGACGCGATCGTCGAGTGCTTCCGGGCGGGTGCGATCTCGAGCACCACCGCGCTCGTCTGGATGAGCGATTCCGATCGCGCCGCGGAGCTCGCGCGGCGTGAGGGGATGCCGACGGGGCTGCACCTCAACCTGATCGAGCCCTACACGGCGGCCGCGGTACCCAAGCACGTGGCGGCCAGGCAACGACGGGTGGTCGAGCGGCTGCGCGCCGGTGGTGTCGGTGCCCAGCTGTACCACCCCGCGTGGGCGGAGGACTTCGGGCGGTGCATAACGGATCAGCTCGCGCGCTTCCACGAGCTCTACGGGTGCTCCCCCACCCACCTCGATGGTCACCGTCACATGCACCTGGTGATGAACGCGCTGCTCTCCCGGGCACTCGGCCCCGTCCACCGCTATCGGCGCCCGGTCAACCGAACGGCCCGCGAAAGCGCGGCCTACAAGCGCATGGCGCGCAGCGCGCTGGGCGTGCTCGTTGGGCTTCGCTTCACCACGACCGACGTTTGCTTCTCGGTGCGCTCGCTCCATCCCGCGCTGGGCGGAGCCGGTCTCGACGAGGAGCTCACCCGCGACCGCCGCCGATCGGTCGAGCTGTTCGTGCACCCGGGTTACCGCGACGAGCTGGCGCTACTGCGCTCGGACGAGTGGCGCGCGCGGGTGGCTTCGCACCGGCTCGGCTCGTTCGAAGATCTCCGCTGAGGGCGGGGCCATTCTTCTCTGCTCGAGCATCCCGCGCTGCATCTCGACCGACCCGAGCAGCATCCCGAGACGCGTCTCGAGTGTCCACAGGCGGAGCCTGCCGGCAATCCCCAGCACCCGTCGCCCGAGGGCCGACACGAGCACGTACGCGCGGGGACGCCGCGCCGCGCGCCGGAGGAGCCCACCCACGCCCGAGTCCCGCCAGGACGGGAATTCGACGATGCCGGCATGAAGCCCGTCGACGATGATGTAGTCGCGGCCGTTCTTGTGGTGGTTGCCCAGGAACCCGTCGACCGAGCGCTGCACGCGGTGCTCGGCGCGCAGTCTCCGGTCGAACACCGGCTCGAGCCCAACCTGGCGCAGGCGCAGGCCCATCTCGAGATCGTCCGCGTACACGACGCCGGCATGGGCGTCACAGCCGCCGGCAGCCTCGAGGGCGGCGCGCGGGAGCGACACGTTGCCGCCCCATAAAGCGTCGAACATCGAGTGCGGGTCCCGGTCCCAGTCCTGGCACACGATCTCGTAGTGCTTGGAGTAGAGCTCGAGTACGAACGATCCGGGCCGGCGCGGAGGAATCGGCGTCGGCATGTACCCGGCCACGAGGCGGCGAGCGCCGTTCTCGTGCCACGCGGCGTGCCCACTGACGAGCCCATCGTGCGCGATCACGTCGGCGTCGAGCATCAGGACGGTGTCGAACCGCGCCTGCTCGAGCGCGAACTGGCGCGCCCCCGGCCGTCCCCGATTCTCGATGTGAAACGGCCGGACGCGATCGTCACGCCGCGCGATGTCAGTCAACAGCTCGTATGAACCGTCACGTGATCCGTCCACCACAACGACGATCTCACCCGTGGCCGCGTCCGCGAGCAGCGGCGCGAGGGTGGCCGGGAGAAGCTGGACGTCGTTGAAGGTGGGTATGAGGACGGATATCGGCACGTGTTTCGACGGTAGCGGACGACGATGAGGATTCTTACGGCGGCGAGCCGGCTGGCTGCCATCGGGGGCCTCGAGCTGGCTCAGC
>DATBYI010000221.1:0-2190 GCA_036513815.1 Solirubrobacteraceae bacterium | reverse complement strand
TCACGCGCGCCGTGGCCGACGAGGAGGACGCCGACGAGGCGATCGCGTACGCGCTGCGCGCGGCCGAACAGGCGACCACGATGCTCGCCCACGAGGAAGCCGCCGAGCACTACGCGCGGGCGCTCGACGTGCAGGGTCGCTCCCAGCCTGAGGCGGCCGCGCGCCGCTGTGAGCTGCTGCTGGAGCTCGGCGAGGCGCGGGTGCGAGGTGGAGAGCGAGCCCAGGCGTCCACGGCCTTCCGCGAGGCGGCCGCTTTGGCGGAGCAGCTCGGCGACGGCGCCGCACTGGCGCGGGCGGCGATCGGGGCGTCCCGACGCTACGTGCAGCCGCCGGGAGTGGTGGACACCGAGCTGATCGCGATGATCGAGCGCGCGCTCGAGCTCCAGCCCGACCGGACGCTGATGCGCGTGCGCCTGCTGTCCTGCCTTTGCGGAGCGATCTACTACGCCCCCGAGCGCGAGCGGATGCCGGCGCTGAGCGAGGAGGCCGCCGAAATCGCCGCGGAGCTCGGCGACGCGGAGGCACGCGTGTACGCGTGCGGGGCGCGGCGCCGGGTGCTGTGGGACCCCCCGCACCTCCAGGAGCGCGTCGAGGTCTCGACCGAGATGCTCACGCTGGCGCTCCAGATCGGCAACCTCGAGCTCCAGCTCCAGGCGCACGCCTGGCTCGTGGTCGACCTGCTCGAGCGTGGCGACCGCGACGCGGTCGAGGCCCAGATGGAGGCGTTCAAGGACGGCGCGGAACGCCTGCGCCAGCCGCTGTTCGAGTGGAACTCGCTCCTCTGGCAGGCCATGCGGGCCCTGCTGGCCGGGGCCCTCGACCGCGCGGACCAGCTCGCCTCCGAGGCCCTCGCCGCGGGGGCGCCGGCGGAGGCGGTCACCGCCACGCAGTACTACGCGATCCAGCTGCTCGCGATCCGGCGCGAGCAGGGCCGGATGGGCGAGCTCGAGGAACCCGCGCGTCGGCTCGTGGAGGACAACCCGGGCCGGCCCGCCTGGGGCGCCGCGCTGGCCACGCTGCTGAGCGAGGAGGGTAGGCGCGCCGAGGCCGAGCAGGAGTTCGAGCGGCTCGCCGCTCATGGCTTCGAGGACATCCCCAAGGATCTCGACTGGATGATCGCGATCACGCTTCTGAGCGACGTGTGCGTGGACCTGGGCGATGCGCGACGGGCCGAGCTGCTCTACGCGCTGCTCGAGCCCTACGCCGAGGTCAACGTCGTGATCGGATTCGCCGCCGTCTGCCTGGGGTCGGCGGCAAGCTTCCTGGGTAAGCTGGCGGCGACGATGGGCCGCGCCGATCTCGCCGCCCAGCACTTCGAGCACGCCCTCCAGGTCAACGAGGAGATCCGGGCCCCGGCCTGTCTGGCCCGCACGCAGATCGACTACGCGCGGGCGCTCGGCGAGGACCCCCGGGCCGAGGTCCTGCTCGCCGCGGCCGCCAAGACGGCTGGAGAGCTCGGGCTGGGCGCCGTTTCCCGGAAAGTGGCGGCGATTCACACGGCGGTGTGATCGCGTCGGCGGGACCACCGTGCAATGGCGGTTGACGTGGGCGCTACCCTCGCGGACTCATGCCCAAGACACTCGTAATCGCCGAGAAGCCGTCCGTCGGTCGCGACCTCACGCGCGTGCTGCCGGGGCCGTTCACCAAGCACGAGGGGTATCTCGAAGGGCCCGATCACACCGTGACGTGGGCCGTGGGGCACCTGGTCCAATTGGCTGACCCCGACGAGTACGACGACAAGTTCAAGAAGTGGCGGATGGCCGACCTGCCGATCGTGCCCGACCGCTTCAAGCTCGTCGTCCGCGACGAGCGCTCCAAGAAACAGATGACCGTGGTCAAGCGCCAGCTCGACAACGATGACGTCGAGCTCGTCGTGAATGCCTGCGACGCGGGCCGCGAGGGCGAGCTGATCTTCGCCTATCTGTATGAGAAGGCCGGGTCCAAGAAGCCGGTCCAGCGACTGTGGTTGAACTCGATGACGACTGAGGCGATCCGGCAGGCGTTTGGCGATCTTCGCCCCGGGGCCGAGCTCGCCACGCTCGAGGCGGCCGCCCGCTCGCGCTCCGAGGCCGACTGGATCGTCGGCATGAACGCGACCCGCGCCGCCACCATCCGGCTGCGTTCCTCGTTTGACGGCGCGGTCTCGTTGGGGCGTGTGCAGACGCCCACGTTGGCCATCCTGGCCCGGCG
>DATBYI010000220.1:0-2513 GCA_036513815.1 Solirubrobacteraceae bacterium | reverse complement strand
CAACTGGCTGCCGGCGCCGGCCGGGCCGTTCCGGATGATCCTGCGCACCTACGTGCCGGAGACGCCGATTCTCAACGGCACCTGGCAGCCGCCCGATCTGCAGCTGGTCTAAGGGCCGCCCCGGCCTCGATCTGCTCGCGTTCCGTCGGATCCCGACGGGCCGAAATCACCATGATGCGGTGATGACGTCTCACCAGAGTCTTGGTAAAGGTGTGAGCCCCTACGCAAAGGCGTCTTATGTCCGAGTCTGTTGACCCTCGTCACCTCCTGCTGATCGGTGCGGGACCCGGCGTCGGCGCCGCCGTGGTCCGGCGCTTCGGCCGCGAGGGCTTCCGCAGCACGCTCATCGCCCGCGGCGAAAAGCTCGAGCAACTCGCCTCCGAGCTGCGGAGCGGCGGGCTTGAGATCGAGGCGGTCGGCATAGACATCGAAGATCTGGATCGCTACCGCGGGGCGCTCGAGCGCATTTTCGGCGCCCCGGGCGCCCCAGGTGTCGTGGTGTACAACGCCGCGCTGCCAGATCCAGGGCAGATCCTCGACGCCACCGTCGAGCGGCTCCGAACCGCCCACGACGTCGACGTCATCGGCGCTGTCGTCGCGGCGCAGGTCGCCGCGCCCGTCCTGCGGGCAGCCGGCGCAGGCACCCTGCTGGTCACGAGCGGCGGCTTCGCCGACCATCCGGTGCCCGCCCTCGCGAGCCTCTCGATGGGGAAGGCCGCCCTGCGCTCGGCGCAGACGCTGATCGCCGCCGGTGTCCGGGAGGACGGCATCCATGCCGCAACCATCACGATCGCCGGATCGGTGCTACCGGGTACGGCATTCGATCCGGACAACATCGCGGAGCTCTTTTGGACCGCCCACACCGACCCGGCCGACGCCTGGCAGACCGAGTATCGATTCACGGGCGCGTAACCGTGCCGAGGCTCCAGTCGGCGAGCTGGAGGCGGGCTTGCAGAAACGCCCCGGTGCGCGCGAGCGCAGCGTTGGCCTCATCGAGCTCCGGCGCGGACGCCTGGAAGACGTGGGCCGCTCCCGGCGTGACGTCCAGTTGGACGGCGACGTCGGCGGCAGCTGCCGCGGCCGCGAGGCGCGTCGCGTCATCCAGCAACACCTCGTGCGAACCGCATTGGATGAGAAGCGGTGCGATCCCGTGCAGATCGGCGAACAGCGGACTGAGCGCCGGAGCCGCCGGATCGGCGCCACCGGCGTAGTCGGAAACGTTGCCCGAGAGCCGGTCCGGCGCCAGCACGAAGTCCACGGCGGCCTTCGTCTCCATGCTCGCGCCGGTCAGGGTCAGGTCGACCCACGGCGAGTACAGCACCGTCGCAGCCGGCTGCCCGAGCCCGGCATCACGCGCGGCGACGAGCGTGCCAAGCGCCAGCGCACCGCCAGCTGACTCGCCAAACAACCCGATCCGCTCCGGCCTGATGCCCGTGTCGAGCAGGCCTCGGTAAGACGCAAGCGCGTCCTCGGTGGCAGCCGGGTATGGATGCTCCGGGGCGAGCCGGTAGTCAACCGAGAGCACCTTCGCGCGGGCCTGCCGCGCGAGCAGGCAGGCGAGGCCGGCGCTTGCGCGCGCCGACCCGAGCGCGAACACGCCGCCATGGAAATACAGGAGCGCAGCTTCGGCGCTGGCCTCGGGCACCGAAATCTCCAGGACCGGAACACCGCCAAGCGTCATTTCCGTGAGCGACACGTCAGCTGGGAGCGGTGTCTGGAGCATGAACTTCTCAAACACTTCTCGAAGCACACCGAGGTCACCGCGGGCGTCTTGCGGCGCAGCGCTCAGCAGCTCTAAGAACGACTTTCTCTCGGGTTGGCTCATGGCGAAAGGATTACGTCCCAGGGGGTGAGACGGCATCGCCTAATCCCGATGAGATCGTCTCATCATCACCCAGGGTGAGAGTTGCCGTGGGGGATCCGCCAAACTCGGGCGCAGCGCCCGCGAGGCAGTCGGCGCCCACCGGCTTTACAAATGCGCTCAAGTTCGCGCGCTGCATGCGCGCGAACGGCGAGCCGGGCTTTCCAGATCCCGGCAACCCTGGCGGTTTCTCGACGGGAGCGCTGGCTTCGTTGAACACATCCGCGCCGGCCTTCGTGTCGTCGACCAAGATCTGCGACCGTCTGCTGCCCAACGACGGTCAGCCGACAGAGGCGGAGTTCCAGCAGGCGACGGCCGATGGGCTGAGGTTCGCCCGCTGCATGCGGGCCCATGGCGTGGACTTTCCGGATCCGGGGATCGCCGGTCGCCACTTGACGATCAACCTGACAAACGTCGATACGAGTTCGCCTCAGTACCTCCGCGCCGGCCCGTATCTGCGCGACCGCTCCTGGCGGTTGACCACGCACGTCCGCCTCCCTACGGCCGGCCGCGACAGCTAGGGTTCCCTCCGCCAAACCGACTCGCTGCCCAGCCGAGGAGATCACATGTCGCGTTTTTCGAAGGTCAACCTGCTCGAGGTAGAGGACTCCGTCGCCGGGCGGGTGGAGGGGCTAGAGGGCCGCTTCGGGCG
>DATBYI010000219.1:0-3028 GCA_036513815.1 Solirubrobacteraceae bacterium | reverse complement strand
ACGACGACGGCGTGTCGCTGCGCCAAGCTCTCTCGAGCGCCGGCGTGGACCCCGATGGGCTGGCCGACGCGCCGAGTTGGGTCGGGAAGCTGGCCGGCTTCCTCGAGATCCACATCGACCAGACGACCGAGCTGGCCCGGGCCGGGGATCCAGTTGGGGTGGTCCGCTCGCTCGCCGCCCGTACCCGTCTCGAGGTGACACTGACCGGACGCGCGGATCACGCTGGCACGACCCCGCCGGCTGAGCGGCGCGACGCGCTGGCGGCGGCGGCGCGGCTGATCGTGGGGGCCGAGGATTTGGCCCTCGGGGACGGGCCGGCGGCGTCCGATGGTGGTGCCTTAGGGGAAGGGTCGGTGGCGCCTGAGGGCGGCGCCTCAGGAGAAGGGTCGGCGGCGCGCGACGGCGGCGCCTTCGCGTTCGGTGGCGACCATGCCCCGCTCACGGTCACCGCATCCAGAATCATCACAAAACCCAATGCACCGACCACGATCGCCGCTGAGGTGCGGCTGTGGATCGACGCGCGGGCGCCGAGCTTCGGCGCGATCGACGCGTGGCGGAGGCGGTTCGACGCGCTGGTGGCGGAGGTGAGCGAGCGCTCCGGGGTTGGGATCGAGGTGGCGGTGGCGTCACGGTCCGACCCGCGCGAGTTCTCGGGCGAGGTGCGCGCGGCGCTGTCGCGCGCATGCGAGGACGTGCTCGGCCATGCCGCCGTGGAGCTCGTGTGCTTCGCGGGCCACGACGCCGGCGTACTGGCCGAGCGCGTCCCGGCCGGGATGCTGCTCGTGCGTAACGAGACGGGGATCAGCCATTCGCCCGAGGAGTCGGTTTCGCTGGACGACGCGGCGACTGCGGCGCAGGTCGTGCAGCGGGCGCTGGAGCTCATGGGATGAGCGCGGACGCGGTCATCGGCGGGCAGGGCGCGCGGGCGACGATCCCGGCGATGCCCAACGCGCACTCGCACGCGTTCCAGCGGGCGCTGCGGGGGCGGGCCGAGCGGCCGGGCGTCGGCGAGGACGACTTCTGGACGTGGCGGACCGAGATGTTCCGGCTGGCTGAGGCGCTCGACCCGACCACCATGCGCCAGCTCGCGTTCGAGACCTACGCCGAGATGCGCGGGGCGGGCTACGGCGTGGTGGGCGAGTTTCACTACGTCCACCATCAGCCCGATGGCACCCCCTACTCGCAGCCCAACGAGATGGCGTTCGCGGTCGCGGAGGCGGCGCTCGAGGCGCGCCTGCCGATCGTGCTGCTCCCCGCCGCATATAACCGTGGCGGGTGGGCCGACGGCTCGGATCTGCCGCCGGCACCGGGCCAGCGCCGGTTCTGCGACCCCGACGTGTCGGTGTTTCTCGACCGCGTCGAGGAGCTGCGGATGTGGGCGACGCGCATGCCGGGCGTCGAGGTGGGGATTGCGGCGCACAGCGTGCGCGCGGTGCCGCGGTCCTGGCTCGAGGCGATCGCGGCGTACTCCGAGCGCCAAGGGATCGTCCGGCACGTCCACGCCTCCGAGCAGCGGCGCGAGCTCGCGGAATGTCAGGCGGAGCACGGGTGCTCCCCGATCGAGCTGCTTGCCGACACGGGGTTCCTCGGACCGAGGGCGAGCGTGATCCACGGGATCCACGTCTCGCCGGCCGACGTGGAGATCCTGCGTGGAGCCGGTGCCATGGTCGTCTCGTGCCCGACCACCGAGGGGAACCTCGGGGATGGGTACCTCCCGGCGATGGCCTACGCGCAGGCGCGGGTTCCGCTCGGCATCGGGAGCGACTCGCAGGTGCGGATCGACCCGTTCGAGGAGGCGCGCGAGCTCGAGACCGGATCGCGAAGGGAGCGTCAGCTCCGCACCGGCCTGCTCGCGGTGGTCGGCGACCTGTGGGCCGAGCTGTGCCGAAACGGGTATGTGAGCCTGGGCCTCGATCCGGCGCTGGTCACCGAGCGCTCGGTCACGATCGATCTGGAGCACCCCGACCTGCGGGGGATCGACGCCGCGGACCTGCCGCTTGCCCTCGTGACGTGCGCCTCGGCCGGGGTGGTCCTCGCTCCTTAAATGAGCCGCGCCCCGGTGCCGGCGGAAGAACCCGAGTTGCCGGCCTGTGGGGCGCGCTCTGGGGAGGAGGGACGTGAATGATGCTCGTCTCGGACCTATCTGTCCAAGACGAGGTTCTTCGGTCAGCGATAAGCGCCGGTTATGAATCGGCGGTGAAGACGATCTTCCCGACTGTCTCGCCCTCGAGCATCGCCTCGAAGCCGCGGCGAGCCTCGCGCAGCGGCATGGTGCTGTGGATCACCGGCCGCACGCCCTTGTCGACGCACAGTCGCATCAGGCGATCGAGCTCCTCGCGCGTCCCCATCGTCGAGCCGATCACCGACAGCTGAAGGAAGAAGATCCGGGTTAGCTCGGCCGGCGGTGCATCGCCTGTGGTGGCACCCGAGATGACGATCGTCCCGCCCGGCTTGAGCGAGCGGATCGAATGAGCCCACGTGGCCTGGCCGATCGTCTCCATGACGGCGTCGACGCGCTCGGGCAGTCGCGCGCCGGGCTCGAACGCCTGGTCGGCGCCGAGCGCGAGCGCCCGCGCACGCTTCTCCTCGCTTCGCCCCGTGACCCAAACCCGGATCCCCGCGGCGCTCCCGAGCACGGTCAGCGCGGTGGCGACGCCGCCGGTGGCGCCCTGGATGAGGATCGTGGCCCCGGGCGGTATCCGACCCCGGGAGAAGAGCATCCGGTAGGCCGTGAGCCAGGCGGTCGGCAGGCACGCCGCCTGCTCGAAGGACAGCTCCTTCGGCTTCGGCAGGAGGTTCCAGCGAGGGACGGCGACCTTCTCGGCGAAGCTCCCCTGGTAGCGCTCGGAGAGCAGCGAGCGCCGCGGGTCGAGGGTCTCGTCGCCGCGCCAGCCCGGGTCGCTGATGACCGCGTGGACGATGACCTCGTTGCCGTCCTCGTCGAGGCCGGCCGCGTCGCAGCCGAGGATCATCGGGAGGCGGTCCTCGCTCAGGCCGACGCCCCGCAGCGACCACAGGTCGTGGTGGT
>DATBYI010000218.1:0-4887 GCA_036513815.1 Solirubrobacteraceae bacterium | reverse complement strand
GCCGGGCCACGCCGAGCGGTATCGCGATTCCCAAGAGGAAAGGAAGTTCTGCATTGAGGTCCAAGAAATTGGTAAGCCTGACGTGCGCGGGGTTATTCGCCGCGTGCGTCTGTGGCCTGAGCGCCGCCGCCGCGTCCGCAGCCACGCCCACGCTTAACGGGGCCGGCTCGACGCTGGTGGCCCCGATCGAGGCCGAATGGGCCGCGGTGTGGGACACGGCCAACAGCACCCTGGTCAACTACTCCCCGGTCGGCTCGGGAACCGGCGAGAAGGACATCGCCGCCGGGCTGGTCGACTTCGGCGCCTCTGACGCGCCGCTGTCGGTGTATCCGACCGCCCCGGCCAACCTCGTCCAGATCCCCTGGGCGTTGACCGCGACCGGCGTGAGCTATCACCTGAACGGCCTGAAGCCGAAGGGATCGACGCTCAAGCTGACCGGGTCCGTGCTCTCCCAGATCTATCTGGGCCAGATCACGAACTGGGATAACAAGCAGATCAAGAACCTGAACAAGGGCGTGAAGATCCCCAACAAGCGGATCACGGTGTTCTGGCGCTCCGACGGCTCCGGTGACACGTACGCGTTCACCCGGTACCTGTCAGATGTCAGCTCTGCCTTCTCGGGCAGGGTAGGTGCCTCGACCACGGTGTCGTTCCCGACCGGCGTGGGCGAGAAGGGCAACCAGGGCATGGCCCAGGCGCTCGAGGGCACGAACGGCGGGATCGCCTATATCGCGGTCTCGTACCTGATCGCGAACCGGCTGCCGGCCGTGGCTGTCAGGAACGCCGCCGGCAACTACGAGGTTCCGAACCTGAACGCAATCGCTGCGGCGGCGTCCGGGATCAGCGTGCCGAACGGCAACCAGGTCACGATCGTCGACCCGGCCAAGCGCCGCAAGAAGGCGTACCCGATCTCGACGTTCACCTACGCGTTCGTCCCGACGAACGCCCCGCAGGGGTCACTCATCCGGTCGTTCCTCGGCTACGCGATCACGCAAGGCCAGAGCTTCGGGCCCTCGCTCGACTTCTCCCCGCTACCGCAGTCGGTGGTCAGCGCGGACGAAGCAACGCTCAACTCGATCGGCTGAGCCCGGTCAGGTAAGTAAGCATGTCTCAAAGGGCCCGGGCGTGGATGCGCCCGGGCCCTTTGCACGTTCGTGAACGAGTTGGAATGGTCGGCGGCGCCTGACGGCGGCGCCTTAGCTGAGCCCGACCCCGAGCAGCCGTTCCAGCTCGGTGAGCGTCTCTTCGGCGTCGCGATGATGCACGGTGGCCATACCCAACTCGGCCGCCGGCGTGAGGTTGAACGGCAGGTCGTCGACGAACACGCAGGCCTCCGTTTCGACTCCGATCCGCTCGGCACCGAGCGCGTAGATCTCGGGCGAGGGCTTGCGGATCCCGACCTCGCCCGAGATCACGACGCCGTCGAACAGCTCAGCGAGGAGCTCGCGCGGGTAACGGCTCGTCCCCCAGGAGTTGGACACGAGGCCGGTGCGCACGCCGGCGCCGCGGGCTCGACGGACGCCCTCGATCATTGCTTCGTCGGCGGCGGATCCGGCGAACAGCCGCTCGATCAGACCGGCTGCGGTGACTCCGAGCATCGGCGCGAGCTCCGCCTCGAACTCCTCTTGGGGCAGGACGCCGGTCTCGAACGCGATCAGCGCCTGACGGGAGGCCGGGTCGTTGCGGAACGCGCTCGCCAGGGCGTCGGGCTCGAGCCCCTCGAGCTCGCAGAAGGCGCGAAAGGACGCGAACACGTCGGTGGTGAGGACGCCGCCCCAGTCGACCAGCAGTCCGCGATAAGGCGCCGCCGTCAGGCGCCGCCGACCGATCTGGTCGCCCGTCTCCTCAGAAGCCATTGCGCGTCGCCGCCAGCGCCCGGTCGGCGATCTCGATCACGCCCTCGCCGAACGACTTGAGGTACGGGTCGTCGGTCGTGCCCGACAACGCTCGCTTGTAGTTGCCCTCCATGAACACGACCGCTTTCCAGAGCGCGAGCGTGACGTACCAGTTGAGCGAGCTCGCCGAGCGGCCCGAGCGCTCCTGGTAGCGCGCGGTCAACTCCTCGCGGGTCGGGAAGCCCGGCAGGAGCGTCACGTTGTTCAAGTTGAACTTGCCCAGCCGATCGCCGGGCTGCGTCCACTGCATGAGCATGTACCCGACGTCGGCCAGCGGGTCGCCAATCGTTGCCATCTCCCAATCGAAGATCGCCACCAGGCGAGCAGGACCGGTGGCGGCGAACATCGTGTTGCCCAGCCGGAAGTCCCCGTGCACGATGGTCGCCGGCCCTGACTCCGGCATGTTGGCCGCCAGCCACGCGCCCACCTCCTCGACCTGAGGGACCTCGCGGGTGCGGTTGTGCTCCCACAGGCCCCCGAACCGGCGCAACTGGCGCTCGAGGTAGCCCGTGGGCTTGCCGAAGCCATCGAGACCGAGCTCTGTCCAGTCGACGGCGTGCAGCTCCACGAGCGCGTCGATCAGCTGCTCGGCGATCTGGGCCCGCTGCTCGGGGTTGTCGAGCGCCGGCGGGACCGAGTCGGCGATGACCTCTCCGCCGACGCGTTCCATGATGTAGAAGGGGGCGCCGACGACGCTGCTGTCGTCGCACACGCCCAGCACGCGGGGAGTCCGCACCGGCGTCGGTTGCAACGCCACGAGCAGCCGCGCTTCCCGGAGGACGTCGTGGGCACTCGGTGGCAGCGGGCCGCGTGGAGGACGGCGGAGGATGACCTCGGTCGACAGCGCGAACGTGACGTTCGAATGGCCCTCGCCGATCGGCGTTGCCGTAAGGCCCTCCGGCGCGTCGAGTCCGTTCGCAGCGAGCCACGCGATCAGCGGCTCGAGCACGATCAGCGGCTCGCGCTTGTTGGCAGCGGCCTCGGCGTGCGTGCGGACGATGTCGTCGGGAGCGAGCGCGGTGGCCATGAACGAAGCGAGGGTAGCGGCGGCACCACCTAGGTGTGCTTGACGGCACACCACCTCGCCGGGACAATCCTGCCGTCGGGCGGCCAGGAAAACGGATGACACCACGGCAAAGGGGTTGACGATGGGCGAGACAAGCAGGTCAGACCAGGACGCGGGCGAGCAGGAGCTCAAGCGACCCGAGGAAGCAATCAAGGACCTCGAGCCCGACGAGCACGAGGGCGAGGCCGTGACCGGCGGAGCGATCGACAGCTACATCAAGATCGACGACAGCATCAAGCTGTAGTAGACCCGTCGACGCCCAGTCCATAGGGCCGCTGCGCGCGGCCGCCCCGCGTACCCTGGCGCGGCTTCGAGCCGTGCTGGACGCGGTCGGCTACACCGACGAGGCCGTGGCCGAGCCGGTGCGCCGGCACCGATTTCTACTGGGCACCGAGACGAACGTGGTCGGCGAGCTCGACGAGCCCCTCGCTGCGCTCGTCGAGCTCTTCGCGCTCGGGCAGCGCGTGCGGTCCGCGCGGGCGCGCGCGGCACTGGAACCGGTCGACCTAGGGGAGATCTCCGAGACCGGGCTCGTGACAGTGAACGGCGAATGGGTGACGCCCCGGTATCGGCTCCAACCGTATGCGGACCTGCTGCTCGCCGCAGACGTCAACCGGCCGGGCGACCCGGACCGTGTCAGTTCGTTCACCGGACCCACGCTGAAGCTCGCTCGGCTGACTCCGCGCGGTCGGGCGCGCTCGATGCTCGACGTCGGCGCGGGATCCGGGATCCTCGCCCTGCTCGCGGCAACGCACTCAGACCGCGTCACCGCGACCGACGTCAACCCCCGCGCGCTGATGTTCGCCGGCTTCAACGCGAGCCTGAACGAGATCACGAACCTGGAGCTACTCGAGGGACCCTGGTTCGAACCGGTGGCCGGGCGCGTCTTCGATCTGATCGTCTGCAATCCGCCGTACGTGGTCTCGCCTGACCAGGAGTTCGCTTACCGCGACAGCGGGCTGCCGGGGTCGGCGCTTCTCAAGCAGTTGACGCGCGGGATGGCCGACCACCTGGCGCCCGGCGGGTTGGCCGTGATGCTGTGCAACTGGCCCCACGGCTCGGAGGACGATTGGGACTCCGCGCCCACGGTGGCGGCCGCCGGCACGGGCTGCGACGCGCTGATCCTCGGAGCGGGGACCGTTGACCCGTTCGAATATGCCGTGCGGTGGAGCACGCCGCCCGTCGAGTTCATGGAGCCCGGTGCGCTGCGGGAGACGGTCGCCCGTTGGCTTGGTTACTACCAGGCGACGGGCGTGGGCGCGATCACCAACGGCGCGGTGATCCTACGGCGCAGGACGCGCGGAACCCCATGGCTCAGGACGATGACGGCCACGTCCACCGTCGGTGACCGCGCCTCCGAGCAACTCACGGCGCTGCTCGCCGGCCACGACCTGCTCGAGCAACTCGAACTCCGTGGGCTCCTCGCGCGGCGCTTCTCGTTGCCCGAGGGCCTTGACATCTCGCAACGCTTCCAGCGCCGGGACGCGCGCTTCACCGCGCGCCCGGCAATGATCAGGCTCGACGATGGGCTCGGGGTGAGCGCCGCGGTGGATCCGGATGCGCTCGACGTGCTGTTCGCGTGCGACGGCCGGCGAACACTCTCGGAGGCGGTCGATAACGTCGCCACGCGTCGTGGGGTGAGCGCGGAGGCGGTGAGCGAGACGGCGATCGCCGCGGTGTCGGAGCTGCTCAGACACGGTCTGCTTCAAGGGACGTGAGGGACCCCGAGCTACCCTCGACTAAGGCGCCGCCGCCAGGCGCCGCCGACAAATCTCACCACCATCCTCATCATGCCCGAGCTGCCCGAAGTCGAAATCACCGCGCGCGTGATTGGCGCAGCCGTCGCCGGCAGCGAGATCGAATCCGCGCTCGCACCGGGCATCAATGCGCTCAAGACGTTTGACCCCCCGCTGACCGCGCTGGCCG
>DATBYI010000217.1:0-4413 GCA_036513815.1 Solirubrobacteraceae bacterium | reverse complement strand
GGCCGGCCGCCCGCCGGCCCAACCGTGTCAACCACGTCATCGTCTACAGCCCCCTGGCTCGCTCCATTTCCTCCTACGGCTTCTTGGCCAGGTAGGTCTGCCCCGCGTGGAGGATGATCGTCTTGTGGAGCACGAAGTCGGTCACCGACACCGAGTCGGTGACGTCGTGCACTTGCGTGCCGTTGCATTTGTCAGCGATCGTCCACTTGGTGCCGCGGACGGTTGCTGAGCTGTACTTGCCCTTGGTGGCGAACTTGCCCTTGGCGCTGGCCTTGAGGAGCTGGAGGGTCTTGCTCGAGAGGGCGGCCGCCGAGGCATCGCCGGCCTTCTTCGCGCCACACAGGGTGTAGCTGGGCGCGCCCTTGAACGCGTTCTCGACGATGGCCAGGGTGGCGAGGCCGCTATGGGCCTGGGTGACCTTGAAGATCGCGCCGCCGAACGTGCCCGTTTGGGTCTTCGTCTTCCCCTTCTTCGCCTTGGCGTCATGGGCCGGGCCACCGCCTCCGGCGGCCGTGATCAGCTTGAGCGTGCCCTTGAGCGCGTCGATCTCGGTGTTGGTCGGCACCTGGCTCAGCTCCGTCAGAGGGACGAAGACGCCATGCAGCTTGACCAGGATGAGACCGCTGACGGTGGAGATGTTCACGCTGTGGCCCAGGCTTGGGGCTCCAGGCGTCGGCCCACTGCTCGTCTTGAACGTGACATCTGGACCGACGGTCTGCCCGTTCTTGTTGCTCGCCACGAGATGGACGTGGTAGAGCGCGTTGGGCACGAGCCCGGTCACGGTCGCGGTGACGACGTGGTTGGCGAAGTCGCCACCGACCGACTGCGTCGGTGTCGACTGGGCAGCGTCGACAAGGCTGCTGTACTTCGGGTCGAGGTTGTACTGGAACTGCGCGGTGGTCGCCGAGCCGTTCGGGTCGACGATCGCCGTGAAGCTCGCACTCGTTGCGGTCACCGTGGGCGTCCCGCTCAGCCCTCCGCCGATCGGTGTCGAGCCGACGTTGATGGCGCTCGCGCTGGGCGGAGATTCGAGGCCGAAGTACGTCGATTGACCGGGCTGGAGCGCCGGGGAGAAGTTCACGACGCCGGACGAAGCGTCCGTCGAAACATTTGTGAAGTACGTTGCTGGCCCTTCGTAGCCGTCCTGCGTACTGCCGCTGAAGGCGTCTGGGTCGGCTCCCGGCTGCCCTGGGGCCGCCGGGAAAGCGCACGTTATTGTGCTCGTGTCGCAGAGTGTGCCCGCGGGTTGGCCGACTTCCTGGCAGCCGAGCGGGACGGGCGGGTCACCGCCGGTCTCCTCCTGCGGGTCGCAGATACCGTCACCGTCGAAGCCAAACGGCACGCTGTTGGCGACCGAGATCGGGATCGACGAGAGCGGGGAGGATGAATCGTTCTTCACGCCGATCAGCGCGTCCTCGACGCCTTCGTACGGCCCTTGGTTGGGGTCCTGGAGAACCGCCACGCCGCTCGGGGTCACGTCGATCAGGAACTGGCAACCCGTGTCGACCCCTACCTCCGGGCACTCCGTGAACTGCGGGGCGCCACCGACGTTGGCCGTGAACGTGTCGGGAGGGTCGCCACAACTCGCGCTGAACGTGATGTGACCGGTGTACGTCCCCGGCTGCGCGTACGTGTGGGTAGCGGCAATCGACTGGTCCGATTGATATCGGCCTGTGGTGGTATCCGCTCGGGAGTTGTCGCCCCAGTTGATCGAGAGCGACGTCGAGTCCGTGCAGGTGGGGCTCGCGTCGATCCCGCCGTTGAACTGCACTCCGGCGGCGCCGGTGATCGTGTCTCCGCTCGCCCACGCCGCCGGCACCGCGATCAGCGCGAAGGCGACTACTACCCCAACCAGCCCTGCCGCACGGCGACAAACGCTACGACTCAGCACGCTCATTAAGTTGCCCCCCTCATTGGTGGCCCCGGTTGACCCAAAATCCCGCTCGCCGACCCCGAGCGCGCGTGGTCACCCTACAGGAGGAATGAGTAGGGTGCAACCGAACGAGAAGCCGCCAGGTGCACGGTAATCGGGCCGTAAGGGCCGACCCGGGGGCGGCGGCTAGCGATTGCCGAGGGACGTCATGCCCAGGCTCGTGAACGAGTTGGGCGTGACGTCGAGCGCCTTGACCGCGAGGTCGGCGAACAGGGCGGCGGGTTCGAGATCGTCGTTCCGGTAGGCGTTGCCGTCGCGGCGATCGAGGATCGCGAGCGCGCCGATCGGCCGGCCGGCTCGCAGGAGGGGAACGACCAGCTGGGTGTACGGCACGTATCCAGTGCCGGCGGCGATGCGCGCGGCGAAGCGGGGGTCGGTGCGGCAGTCGGGGACGGCCTCGGCGACGCCGCTTCCGACCACCTGCCCGGCGATGCCGACCCCGGGTGGCAGGCGCACACCGACAATCTCACGCGCGCCCGAGCCCCAGGCCGATTGGTAGACGAGCTCGCCCGTCGTCTCGTCAACGAGCGCGATCGAGGCGGCGGCGGCGCCGAAGACGCCAGCGGCGGTGTGCACGACGGCTTCCATGAGCCCACGCGAGGCGTCGGGATCATCGATCGAGACCGCGAGCGAGACGCCCGTCTCGGTCCGGAGCGGCGCGCCGAGTGCCTTGGCGAACGCGGCCACCGAGGCGACGCGCCGTTCGGGGATCATCTCGAGGCCGGCGGCGATGGTCCGCTCGAGCTCGGGGGGAACGTCGGGAACGATGCTCGAGAGCTTGGTCGGGTCCGCGTAGACCGGCGGGCGGCCAGCAAGCAGCGTCCACAGGGTGGCGGCGACGCTGAACACGTCCGTGCGGGCCGAGACGTTGCCGCCGGCGAAGACTTCGGGTGCCATGAACCGCGGCGTCCCGATGCCGACCGTACCCTGGGCCTCGACCTCGTCGAGCAGGCGAGCGATGCCGAAGTCGACGAGGATGACGCCGTTCTCCGACAGGATCAGGTTCTGCGGCTTGACGTCGCGGTGGACGATCTGCTGGTCGTGGACGTAGGAGAGCGCCTCGCACGTCTGGCGCACGTACTCGATCGACTGATCGACCGGGAGACCGGGGGTTCCGCGCTGCTTGAGCAGGACGCCGAGGTCTATCCCACGGACCAGATCCATGACGAGGTACTGGCCGCTGGGCGCGGCGAAGTGGTCCATGATGCGCACCACGCGGGGGTGCTGGAGACTCGAGAGGAGCCGCGCTTCGACCTCGAAACGCTGGTCGTGATGGGGGTTGGTGCACTGCTTTAGGGCGACCTCGGTGTCCGTCTCGAGGTCGATGGACCGGTACACGGCGCCCATCGCGCCGGCCGAGATGGGTTCGACCACGCGGTAGCGCCCCCGGAGCGTTCGCCCGAGTACTTGAGACGCAGTCCTGGGCTCATTGACGCGATCCAGCGTCGCTAACACTCCACCTGGTTCCTGCCCCATCCGGTCTACCCCCTGGCAGTGTAGATACGCCCGCATGAACAGTCTAACCCAGCCCCCCCAAATCTGACAAGACTTAGCCCCCTCGGCTAATCGTCCAGTTGCGGACGGGCCGGGTTGGCTCTCGAGATGGACGTTCAGTGGACGATCAGGCCAACCACGAGACCGGCGGCGAACGCGACGACCACGAGCGCCGCGATCAGGGCAACCAACCGGTTGTCACGGGCCCCGGCCGGCGCTGGCTCCATCGCCGGCTCCGGCTCCAGCGCTGGCGCGAAGTGGGGCCGCGACACCTCTCGGGTCACGTCGGTTCGAGGACGCGGCGCCGGGTCGGCCGCCTCCGCCGTACCGCCGGCCGGCGCCGACCCCGGGTTCGTGAGCGCTGCGGTCAGCTTCGTCGTCTGGGCGCGCCGGTCGCGCTCGACCGCGCCGTCCCCGTCCGGATCGGCCGACGGAGCGGACGCGCCCGCGCCCGGCGCGACCGAGGAGAGGGCGCGCGAAGCGGCCTGGACCAGCTCGGTGGCGAGCGACGGCCTGGACCAGGGATCCTTCGCCATCCCCTGGGCGATCACCCCGTCGAGGGCGGCCGGCAGGTCCGGTCGGCGCTCGCTCAGCGACGGCGGCGGCGACATAACGTGGGCGTGCAGCACGGCGGCCTCGCTCGGCTTCGGGTAGGGGACCTCGCCCGTGAGGCACTCGTAGAGGACGCCAGTCAGCGCGTAGATGTCGCTGGCCGGGGTGGCGGGCTCGGCCTGGATCTGCTCGGGCGCCACGTAGTCGATCGTCCCGATGAACTGTCCGGTGCCGGTCAGGCGCGCCTCGTCGGGGGCCTTGATCAGGCCGAAGTCGGCCAGGTAGGCGTGGTCGGACTTGCCGATCAGGATGTTCTGGGGCTTGATGTCGCGGTGGATCAGGCCGGCTTCGTGCGCCGAGTCGAGCGCGTGTGCGACCTGGGCCAGGATGCGGACGGTGCGCCGGGGATCCAAGGCGCCGTCCAGGATCAGCTG
>DATBYI010000216.1:0-2677 GCA_036513815.1 Solirubrobacteraceae bacterium | reverse complement strand
GCTTGAGCCACAGGACCGCGCAGAGCAGAAGCGCCAGGAGGGCGCACGCCCCGGCAGCCATCGCAACGATCCCAGCGGTGCTGGTCAGGTTGTGCACTGCCGACAGGATACGGTCACGCGCCGGACGCGCGCGGGCGACGGGCCAGTTGGAGAGTCGGCGGCACGTGACGGCGGCGCCTTACTCGGATGGCCGGCGGCACCTGACGGCGGCGCCTTATTGGAAGTCGATCGTGAACGTCTGCGTGTTGTTGGCGACGTTCTTCTCCCCGGGAACGGGGACGATCGTCGCGTTCACCGTCTGAGACCCTCGTGGCGGAGTGCCGTTGAGCGTCACCTGGCACGTGTAGGACTGGCCGGCCTTCGTCTGTGGCACCACCGCCGTGCCGCTCACCTTCGACCCGGTGATCGTGACCTTGCACATGACGTTGGTCTCGGTATTCGTGCCCGAGTTGGCGAAGCTCAGCGTGAATGTCGGCGGCGGGCTGGCCGGGATCTGGTTGGTCGATCCGGGCGTCAGCGTGGTTCCCCCCACGCTCACCGAGTTGAGCTTGTGCCCGTGCAGGCCGGGCGCGATCGGCTTCGACGTCGTCGGCAGCGTGACGTGGAGCTGGTTGGCGATGTAGGTGGGATCGAGCCACGAGATCGAGGGCAGGAACTGGTCCGAGTTGATCTGCTGCCCTCCCAGCCCGCCGACCGTAATGCCGGCGGCGCGCAGGGCGCCGATGATCTCCGGCACCGAGTAGTCCTTGTAGAGGACGTCGGAGGCGTAGAAGCGCGCCATCTCCGAGGCGATCGTGTTGACGGCGCCCTGGCTCGTCGTGGACTGGAGCGCGGGCGGCACGGCAGCGGTGACGTTCCTGATTCCGTCCGCTCGCATCTGGAGCGCGAGCACGAAGTTCGACTGGGCGCTCTTCACCTCGTCCGGGGTGTTGATTCCCTTGGCCTTGCTCAGCTCGTTGTCGGCCTCGTTCAGCGACTGGGCCAGGTTGTTCTGGAGCGTCGCCGGGTTCGAGATCGGGCCGGACAGCAGGTGGAAGAAGCTCTGCCCGGTGCTGACCGACTGGGCGTTCAGCGAGGCGACGTTGTTGTTGTAGTCCTTGAGCGCGCTGTTGCGGGCGCTCACCTCGCAGCTGTTGACGAGCACGGCGATCAGCACGATGGCGATCACGACCACCCCGGCGAGCACGACGCGCCGGATCATGATCGCCTGACTGTTGGCCGGACGCGGCCGACGAGGGCCCCCGGGAGGCCGTCGTCTGCGCGGGGCCGTCCGTGGCGCTGTCCGAGTCTCCTCCGGCTCGTCGAAGAACGACACGCTGCTCCTTGGCGAAATCGGGAACGGTCAGTATGACCGGCGCAACGGCGGTAAGACGATTCTGAACGCCCGCAGCCGCAGGGGAGCCAGCGGCCGTCTCGAAAACCTGCTCGTGCGCGAGCGGACCCGGCCCGACCCAGAGGCGCCCACGACTCGTCGACCGTGGGCGCAAGTCGCACGTTCGCCGACGAGCCCGACCCGGGTTCAGACGGGTAACGGGGGACCGACGGGGGACGAGGGCCCGACCGGGGACGAAGGACCGACGATCCAGGACCGCCGGCCGCGATCGGACGCCCCGCTCGTGCTCGACCGCTATCGCCTGCGCCGCCGGCTCGGCACGGGGGGATTCGCCACCGTCTGGCTCGCGCGCGACGAGCGCCTCGACCGCGAGGTGGCGGTCAAGATCCTCCCGCGCGACCGGATCGTCGGCGGACGCTTCGAGCGCGAGGCCCGCGCGGCGGCGCGGCTCGCTCACCCGGGCATCGTCACGCTGTACGAGGCGGCGGTCGACGACGAGGGCGCCTATCTCGTCTCTGAGCTCGTCCACGGGACGACGCTCGACGAGCTCCTCGACGACGGCCGCCTCTCGGACCGCGACGTCGTCCAGATCGGGATCGCGTTGTGCGACGCCCTGTCCCACGCCCACGTCCACGGCGTCATTCACCGCGACGTCAAGCCGTCCAACGTGCTCGTCCCCGAGCGCCGCACAACCCCGGCGCAGCTGGCTCGCCTGACCGACTTCGGCGTCGCGCGGATACTGGATTCCCGAGCATCCGAATCGCTCACCCGGACCGGGGACGTGATCGGAACCGCCGCGTATATGGCGCCCGAGCAGGCGCAAGGACTTCCGGCCGGAGTCGGCGCGGACCTGTTCTCGCTCGCTCTCGTCCTGTACGAGGCGCTGAGCGGGCGCAATCCGCTCCGAGAGGGGGCGGTCGCAAGCAACCTGCGCCGCGCCGGCGCGTATCTGCCGCCACTGCGCCGGCAGCGCCGGGACCTCCCCCGCGAGCTCGGCCGAGCCATTGACCTCGCTCTGCGTCCGCGAGCGAGCGAGCGGGGCACGATCGAGGAGCTCCGCGCGGCGCTCGTGTTCGCCTCGGCGCGCGTGAAGGACGAGCCGGGCGTCATCGCCGCGCCATGGCCGGAACGCACCGTGACGCGACCCGCGGTCGGCGAGGCGGAGAGCGCGGACGAGGAGCTCGAGGGGCGGCGGCGACGTGCGCCCAGTGTCCCTCGCGATCGCGGCCCAGTGTCGACCGAATCGACCGGCGAGCGCGGGACGCCGGTTGTACGGGCCGCCGGGCCCGGATGGCAGCGGCGGGCGCTGGCCGCGGTCGCCACCGCCGGTCTGACCGCCTGGCT
>DATBYI010000215.1:0-14875 GCA_036513815.1 Solirubrobacteraceae bacterium | reverse complement strand
GTAGAAGCGCCGGAGCTCGGCCGGGTCGGTCATGTAGGGCAAGAGCAGCTGGTAGGTGCCGGTCTCCTCGTACCCGAGCTCGACGCGCTCAGGTTCGCCCTCGACCACGTTCGCGGCAAGCAGCGCCTCGTTCCGAGCGCGCCCGAGATCGAGCGGGTCCTCGGCCCGGCGGCTGCGCCCGATCGCGAAGGCGAATCCGGGCAGCCCCGACTCGAGCTCCCGCAGGACTGCGGAGACCGTGCGTCGGCCCATCTCGCCGTCGGTGTCAGGCACGAGCACCGCGACCTCGCCGAGGGCCTCCTCCCGGGTCGGCGCGGCGATCGCGCCCGGCGCGATCGAACGCGCGCCACGCGCCGCCAGTGCGAGCATCCTCCGCCGCCAGTCCTCCTCGGTCGGGTTGCGCGGGTGGGCCCGGACGATCACGACGGTTCCGCCACCGCCCAGATCGGTCCCGAGCTCCTTGCCCCGCGCCACCAACTCCTCGCGGCTCTCGATTCGCCCCTCGAGCACGGCGCGCTGGAAGCCCGTGGCGGCCTCCTCGGACGCGCGCTCGGGGGCTCGCACGCGCTCCACCTCCGAGGCGATCAGCGTCGTCACCAACCGCAGAACCGAGCCGTCGACCGGCCGCTCGGAGGTCCGCATCCGCAGGCGCCCGACGGTCGCGTCCGCGACCTTCAGTTCGATCGTCGTCACGTCCTCGGCGTCGCGCATGAGCGAGCGCTCATCGGCCGGGGAGCGCGCCGCCACCGCGAGCACGGTGGCCGAGCGGTCGATCAAGATCAGGCTGGTACCCAGCGCCCGAGCCGCGGCGCGCAGGATCGCCGGCAGCCCCGCGCCGCCTTCCACCGCGTCGGTCATCGCGGCCAGCCCGGCTAGGTCAGGCGCGCTCGGCGCCGACTGTTCGGGCGCGCGGTCAGCCAACCCGCTCGACCCCGGCCCGAGTCAGGACGCTCCCGGCCACAGGGCCCGGTCCCTCGCGCGGAGTCAGAACAGCCTGGGCCACTCGACCACGATCAGCGCGCCGAGCAGCACGCCGATCCCCACAAGCGCGGCAAGGACGTAAATCGACAGCACCACGACGGCGACTCGCTCGACCGGCCGCCGGTAGGCGGTGATCGTCGGCACGATCACCAGCATGCAGAACGCCGCCAAGCCGAACACGCTCAAGCATGCGCCGACGAGGTAGGTGATGTTTTGATTGCTCACGAGCCTTGTGGGAATTGTGCCCGACTCAAGGCGCCGGGCGCGCGCCGCGCAAACGGGCGACGGTTAGCTTCCGCGCGGAGCCCCGAACTCCTCGCTCACCGGGGTCCCCGCGGTCGCCCCAGAGTACCGCTCGGCGAGGGCGTCAGCCGCCTCCGCCGCCAACGCACCGGCTTCCGGACCAAGGAACACCCCGAGCACGGTGGGACCCGAGCCCGAGATCATCGCGTGCGCCGCGCCGGTGTCGTTGACCGCCTCGAGCGCCTCCTCGATCTGAGGCGCCAGCGACAGCGCGGCGGGCTCGAGGTCGTTGACCAGCCGCTCCGGCGAAAGCTCGTACGGCGCTGCCCGGAGCTCGCGCTGCAGGACGGCCAAGTCGGCGCCCGCGCGGAGCAGGCCAAGCCGATCCGCCTCGCGGTAGACCTCGGCCGTGGACAGGCCGAAATCCTGCGGCACGATGACGAACGCGTGCGCGGGCAGCGGCCGCGCGACTCGTTCGATGAGCTCGCCGGCGCCCGTCCCGATCGACACGCCCGGAACCAGCTGGCCGGGCACATCCGATCCCAGTGAGACCGCCAGCTCGTTCATCGACGCCCAAGTGACCGGCGCGAGCGCCGCCGCGATCCGGAGCGCCGCAGCGGCGTCAGACGATCCGCCACCCATGCCTCCCGCCACCGGGATCTTCTTACGGATGATCACCCGCACGGGCGGCCCGTCCCACCCGGACTCGCGCAGCCCGGCCAACGCGCGCTCAACCAGGTTCGGCCCGTCCACTCCGGGACAGATCACCTCGTCCCGCTCGGCCACCTCGACGGAGATCTGATCCGCCACCGACACCGACTCGTACAGCGTCACCAGCTCGTGGCGCCCGTCCTCGCGCACGGGTCCCAGGAACAGGCACAGGTTGACCTTGCCCGGCGCCGGCGCGACGAGCGTCGTCACGAACCGCCGAGCCTGGCCGCGAGCTCCCGGAACTCCTCGGGCGAGAGCCGCTCGGCCCGCTCGTCGGCCGGGTGACCCATCGCCACGAGCGCCTCGCGCGCCCGCTCGCGCACTCCGGGCACGGCGCCGGAAGCGAGCGCCAACGACCCCGCGAGTGCCTTGCGCCGATGCGCGAACGCGTCGTGAACCAGCGCGCGAACCGCGGGATCGACCGCCTCGACCGCGCCGTCAGGCGACCAGCGCCGCCTCAGCCCCACGAGCACCGAGTCGACCCGCGGCATCGGCCTGAACACCGTCCGCGCGACCGGACGCAGGACCCGGACCTCGCAGGCCAGCTGAGCGAGCACCGACGGAACCCCGTAGGCCGGTTCGCCGGCCGACGCGGCGAGCCGCTCGCCCACCTCGCGCTGGACCATGACGACCCACTCGCGCACGCTCGGCAGCTCGTCGATCGTCCGCAGGATCACGGTCGCGGCGATCGCGTACGGCAGGTTCGCGACGACCGCCGTCGGAGCTGGGTCAAGCGCAGCCAGATCCAAGCCAAGAGCGTCGGCCATCCACACCGTGACGTTCGGGAATGCATCGAGAACGCCCCGCAACCGCTCTTCCAAACGCTGGTCGACCTCGACCACGTGCAGGTGCTCCACCCGCCCCGCCAGGCGCTCGGACAGCACTCCCTGCCCGCCACCGATCTCGAGCACCACGTCCTCGGGCGACAGTTCCGCCAGCCGCTCGATCACGCCCAGGATGTTCCGGTCGACCAGGAAGTTCTGACCTAGCTTCACCATCCGAAGACCGACGAGGCCGCCGCCTCGACGCCAGCGTCAAACGATTCATACGGCACGCGCCGCTCGACGGCCAGCGCCCGCGCCGTGTCGGCCGCATAGGCAGGCTGATTCGGCTTGCCCCGCACGACCTGCGGCGCGAGATAGGGCGCGTCGGTCTCGACCAGCAGCCGATCCGCCGGCACCCGTAACGCGGCAACCCGCAACGCTTCGGCCTTCGGAAAGGTCACGTTCCCCGCGAACGAGATCCACCAGTCCTCGTGCGCGAGGCACTCCTCGATCCGGTCGGGCATCGAGAAGCAATGGAGGATCACCCGAACCCCAGAAGCCTCGGCATCCAGCAACGCGAGCGTCTCGTCCGCGGCGTCTCGCGTGTGAATGACGAGCGGCTTGCCCACGTCCCGAGCCAGCGAGATCTGGGCCCGGAACGCGCGCTCCTGATCGGCCCGCGGCGCGCCATCCCGATAGAAGTCGAGGCCGGTCTCCCCGACCGCGACACACCGAGGGTGCGCCGCCAGCGCCGCCAGCTCGGCGAGGTCGGCGTCGTCGAACCCCGTCGCGGCGTTCGGGTGACGCCCGACCGCCGCGTACACCTGCGGGAAGTCCTCGGCCGCCGCGAGCGCCGCGCGGCACGAAGCGCCGTCGGTCCCGACCGTGACGATCCGCGTGATCCCGGCCTCGAGCGCGGTGGCCACCAGCTCGGAATCGGGCGGCTCACACAGCTCCAGATGGGTGTGGCTGTCGATCACTTACGAGCGCTACGCACCCTTGGGGAACAGCTGCTCGAGCGCCCGGACCGGCAGGCCGCTTCCGCGCTCGGCGAACAAGGCTCGCTCGTAGCCAACCTCGGGCGAGCCGAGCGCGAGCAGCAGTTTCTCGGCGCTCGCCGGCACGTACGGGTGCAGTAGCACGCTCACGACACGCACGCCCTCGGCCAGCGACGCGAGCGTTTCGTCGAGCGCGGCCGCCGACTCGGGGTCACGCGCGAGCTGCCATGGCGCCTTCTCCTCGACATAGCGGTTCAGGCGACGAACCCGCTCCCAGATCAGGTCGAGCGCGCGCGTGGGCTCCGCGCGGTCGAGCACGACCGACACCTCGGCCGGCAACACGTGGAACTCGCGCTCGAGCACCGGGTCGGTCGCGGCCTCCGGGATGACGCCGTCGCGATAGCGCTGGATCATCGCGATCGTGCGGCTCGCCAGGTTCCCGTACTCGTTGGCCAGCTCGGCCTCGTACCGGGCGCGGACGGCTTCCATCCCGACGCTCCCGTCGCCGCCGAACGACACGTCGCGCATCAGGTAGAAGCGCAGCGCGTCGGTCCCGAACTCATCGATGACCTCGAACGGGTCGAGCACGTTGCCGAGCGACTTGCTCATCTTGCGCCCATCGGCGCCGAGCAGAAAGCCGTGCACGAACACGTGCTCCGGGATGGGCAGGTCCGCCGCCATCAGCATGGCCGGCCAGAACACCGTGTGGAACTTGAGGATGTCCTTGCCGATCACGTGATACGTGGCCGGCCAGAAGCGGTCGGTCAGGTCCTCACCCGGGCGGGCGTACCCCAACGCCGTGTAGTAGTTCAGGAGCGCGTCGAACCACACGTAGAACACGTGCTCGGGATCCCACGGCACGACGACACCCCACTTCAGCCGCTTGCGCGACAGGGAAATGTCCTGCAGGCCCGACTGAATGAACGAGCGCGCCTCGTTGTAGTGATGCCGAGGCATGACGAAGTCCGACTGCTCGGCGTACAGGCGCTCGAGCGGCTCCTGGAAGGCCGACAGCTTGAAGAACCAGTTCTCCTCGCTGTGGCGCTCGAGCGGGATCTCGTGGATCGGGCAGCGATTGCCCTCGAGGATCTCGTTCTCGACCTTGAAGTCCGCGCAGCGCGGGCAGTACCAGCCCTCGTAGATCCCCTTGTACGTGTAGCCGTTGTCGTGAATGACCTGCATGACCTCCTGCACCCGGCGCATGTGCTCCGGGTCGGTGGTGCGGATGAAGAAGTCATTCGACGCCTCGAGCTGGGGCGCCAGCGCCTTGAACTTCTCGGCGTTCAGGTCGGCCAGCTCTTTGGGCTCGAGACCCTGCGCCACCGCCGCGTCGGCCACCGGCTCGCCGTGCTCGTCGGTCCCGGTCAGGAAGAACACGTCCTCCCCCCGCTGGCGCATATGGCGCGCGAGCACGTCGCAGGCAATCGTCGTGTACGCGTGCCCGAGATGCGGCTGCGCGTTCACGTAGTAGATCGGGGTGGTGATGTAGAAGGACATCGCTACCCCTTGACTTTATTGGGGCCTCGCTCCGCTCGGCATCCCTGGGGCCGTTACGCCGGGCATCCGTGCCCGGCGGGGTTGTCGCGACACCCCCGCCGCCCCAGCCGCCCCGCCGGCCCAGGGGCAATTTCCGCCATTACCGATCGCCCGAGCGGGCAGCTCCGGATTTTGCCTCTGTGCGGGGCGAAATCCGGCGCTGCGGACGGCGGCGCGTCGAAATGGCGGAAATGCCCGACGGGAGGGGCGGAAGGTGCCCGACGGGGGCGGCTGAATGTGCCCCCCGGGGAGGCGGAAACTGCCCGGTCCGGACGGGGTCGAATGGCCCCACGGACGCCGCCGCAGGCGGCCCCTACCCCGAGGTGAGCGCGCGATACAGCCGGTTGGCCGGAACACCGGTCAATTCAGAGACGACGGACGCGGCCGGGCGCGGCTTGGCCCCCGCCTCCACCAGACGCTGGAGCGCCTGCAAGGCCGGCCCGATCTCGTCGACGACCGACGGCGCGCCACCGACCACGAGCGCGACCTCGCCCCTCGGCGGACTGGACGCATATCGCGCCGAGAGCTCGGCCGCGGTCCCGCGGACGACCTCCTCGTGGATCTTGGTCAGCTCGCGCGCCACCGCGACCGGGCGCTCGGGATCGAGCTCGGCGAGGACCTTCAGCGACGCGGCGACGCGCTTGGGCGACTCGAACGCCACGAGCGTCTCGGGTGAGCCGAACACCTGCTCGAGCCCGGAGCGCTTGCGCGGCAGGAAGCCGGCGAAGCGCCACCGGTCGGCGGGCAGCGCGCTCGCCACGAGCGCGGCCAGGGCGGCGGACGGCCCGGGCAGCACCTCGACGGCCAAACCGGCCGCCACGCACGCCTGCACCAGCACGAAGCCCGGATCGGACACGAGCGGCGTGCCGGCATCGGAGACGAGGGCGACGACCGCGCCGGCGCGCATCTTCGCCACCAGCTCGTTCGCGCGCTGGCGCTCGTTGTGCTCGTGATAGCTGACGAGTGACGCTCCGACGCCGTAGCGGTCGAGGAGCACGCGCGTTCGTCGCGTGTCCTCGCAGGCCACGATGTCGGCCTCGCGCAGCGCGGCGAGGACGCGGAGGGTGACGTCCTCGAGGTTGCCGATGGGGGTCGGGCAGACGACGAGGCGGCCGGTCCCGGTGGCGCTCACAACCGCGCCTCGAGTCCATCGAAAGCGAGCGCGGCGGCGCCGATCATCCCGGCCTCGACGCCGAACGCCGCCGGCACGATCCGCACGATGTCGCGCGAGGGCGGGAGCGCGCGCGCGAGCATCTCCGCTCGCGCAGCGTCGAGCAGCCGCTCGCCGGCGCCGATCACACCGCCGCCGATCACGACGACCTCGGGGTTGAAGATGTTCACGAAGCTCGCGATGGCCACCCCGAGCCGGGTGCCGATCAGCTCGATCGTGTCGATCGCGGCCTGGTCGCCGTCGTGGGCGAGCTCTGAGACCAGCGGCCCCTCGAGCTCTCGCCCGGCCGCGAGCGCGCGCCCGAGACCGGAGTTGGGCCGCTCGCGGGCGATCCGCAGCGCCTCGCGCGCCAGCGCCGTGCCCGACGCGAGCGACTCGACGCAACCGTGGTTGGGGCAGTTGCCCTGGCAGGGCGGCCCGTTCATGTCGATCACGACGTGCCCGAGCTCGGCGCCCGCGCCGACCGCGCCGCGGTACAGCCGTCCCCCGAGGATCAACCCGCCCCCGATCCCCGTCCCGATCGTCATCAGCACCGCCTCGTTGCACCCCCGCGCGGCGCCGGCCCGGTGCTCGGCCAGTGCTGCGAGGTTGGCGTCGTTGTCGACGAACACGGGTAGGCCGAGCCGCTCGGTCATCACATCGCCGAAGTGGATGTCCTTGAGCGGCAGGTTGACCGCGATTACCGCGTTTCCGGTGCGCTGGTCGATCAGCGAGGGAATTCCGAAGCCCACCGCGTCGATCTCGCCGCCGGCGCCGTCGCGCGTCTCCTCGACCGCCTCGACGACCACGTCGAGCAGGTAGGACTGGTCGAGGCGGTTCATGCTGCGCTGCACGCGGTGGTGAACCGAGAGCCCGGAATCGACCGCGCCGGCCAGCAGTTTTGTACCGCCCATGTCGACGCCAATCGTGCGCCGCCCCGGCATGCCGTCACTATATGGGGAGATGCCGAACGACTTGGGACAGCCTCCGTACAAGGTCTACCGCTCCGGACCCCGCGGCCTGAAGGCCCGTCTGCGGGGCGAGGATGACGAGCTCAAACTTGACCCATCCGGCCCGGACGGACCGGACTACCGCCGCTACCGGGTCGGCGGCGGCGACGACGGCGGACGGTCCAGACGGCGCATCTCGTGGAAGCGAGTTGTGCTCGGCGTCGTGGCCCTCATCGTCGGCTGGGTGCTGCTCTCGTTCGTACTGTTCATGATCAGCGCCTCGAACCAGTCGAACCCGGCGATCCTCGCCCCCACTCAGCCGCAACTGTCCTCGGGCGGGCCGATGCTGACGTCGGCCAACACGGTCCTGATCCTCGGCCTCGACAACCGGCCGAGCACCGGCACGGGCTCGAAGGAGCCGGGCTCGAACTACGACGAGGCCGACGCCAACACGGACTCAATCATGTTGTGGCGGATCGGCGGCGGAGTCTCGCGTCGCCTGTCGATCCCCCGGGACACGCTCGTCAACATCCCCGGCCACGGCCAGGAGAAGATCAACGCGGCGTGGGCTCAGGGCGGCCCGGGGCTCGCGCTGAAGGTGATCAAGCAGTTCACCGGCATTCAGATCAACCACGTGATCGTCGTCGACCTGGGCAACTTCCCCAAGTTCATCAACGACATCGGCGGGGTCACGGTCAAGACCGGCCGCATCTGCTCCACGATCTCCGGCGGCGCCGCCAGGGGCGGCTTCACGCTGAACCTCAGCCCGGGCGTGCATCACCTCAACGGCGAGCAGGCCCTCGTCCTCGCCCGCACGCGCGAGAACTCCTGCAATGCGGCGAGCAACGACCTGACCCGCGAGGCGGCCCAGCAGGCAATCCTCAACTCGATCAAGTCCCAGCTCCTGACCGTGCACACTTTCCTGCACCTGCCGTGGGCGGCCTGGGACGCGCCCAGCGTGGTTCAGACCGACATGGGCGGCCTGACCCTGATGCAGATGTTCGTGGCCTCGGAGATCGGCGGCTCGGCCCCGCCCAGCCTGCTGTCGGAGACAAACAGCACCTATAACGGCCAAGACGTCCTAATTCCTAACCAAGCCAACGTCCAAGCGCAGGTAAATAAGCTCTTGAACGGCTGAGCCACGGGTAGCCTGGAAGGACGAGAAGGTAGGCCTCGTGGCCCTTGGCGGACGTTGTAGCCTGGTTCTGTCTGACTACTGACCCGTCCACGTCCGGGGCTTGAGGATCTCGGCGGGCTGCCGATAGGGAGAAGGTGACCTCTGTGCCGCCACGGGCCCTTCGGCTGGTCGCGGCCTCGAACAAGCGTCCAACCGGGAGCGCATGAAGGGTTTGCTGGGCTTCATACGCCGCCATCCGCGGCTCAGCGCCGGCGCTGCCATGGCGCTTCTGCTGGCGTTGATCGTGCCGTTCGCTCTGCGGTCGGCCGGCTCCGCGCAGGCCCAGATCCGGAGCGCCGCTACTGCCCGGGCGCTCGTCGCCAGCATCTCGCCCAATCGCCGCTCGACTGCGCTCACCCGCGCCAGCGCCACCGCCGTTGCGGGCCTGGCCGGCGCCACCAGCGCCGCTACAGCCGGCGCCGCCAAGCGCTCGAGCTTCCATCCCCGCCGACGCGGCCCCGGCGTCGCTGCGACGCCGCCGACCAGCCACGCCCTGTCGCAGGTCCTCCATCAGGCCACCGGGCTCTCCCCCTCGCAGGTAACCGCCCGCCAGCTGTGCCCGGCGGTGGCGACCGGGACGGCCCGCTGCGCCGGTGAGGCCCTCGTCCTGCGCTCGAACGACTCGTTCGTCCATCCCCGCATCACCGATCGCGGGTCGGTCCGCCGGACCGCGCCGGCGCTCGCCCACGCGACGCCGGCCGGCAACGGACCCTCGTCCGCGGCCTCCGAGCCCCAGGCCTACACGCCGGCCTATCTCCAGCAGGCCTACGACCTCGCCTATGACTCCCAGACGGGGGGCACCGGCGACACGGTGGCGATCGTCGACGCCTACAACGACCCGACCGCGGCGTCCGACCTGAGCACGTACCGCTCGTTCTACGGCCTGTCCTCATGCACGACGTCGAACGGCTGCTTCCGTGAGGTCAACGAGACCGGCGGCTCGACCCTGCCGAGCACATCTGACCCCGGTTGGAATCAGGAGATCTCCCTCGACCTGGACACGGTCTCCGCGATCTGCCCCAACTGCCACATCCTGCTCGTCGAGACGAACAGCTCGAACCCCACCGATATGGGCAAGGGCAACCGGGAGGCCTCCACCCTGGGCGCCAAGCAGATCTCCGACAGCTGGACGGTGACCTCGAGTTCCGTTCCCTCGGGGACGTACACGTTCTCGGGGATCGCGACGGTGGCCGCGACCGGTGACGACGGTTACCTCGGCCCCGGCGAGGACAACTACCCGGCCGCGCTCCCCGGCGTGACCGCCGCCGGCGGCACCAGCCTGTCGCCCGCGAGCGGCGCCCCCAACGCCCGCGGGTTCAGCGAAGGGGCGTGGGCGTACGGCGGCTCGGGCTGTGACCTCAACGAATCCAAGCCGGCCTATCAGTCCGACACGGGCTGCACCGGACGCTCCTACGCCGACCTGTCGGCCGACGCCGACCCGAGCACGGGCCTCGCGGTCTACGACGACGGCGACTGGCTGCTGATCGGCGGCACGAGCCTCGCCACGCCGATGGTCGCCTCCTACTACGCGGTCACCGGGGTGACCACCTCGAGCGCGCAGTGGGCCTACGGCGACAGCGGGAACCTCAACGACGTCGTCACCGGCAACAACGGCACCTGCGCCAGCAACATCTCCTACATCTGCAACGCCGGTACCGGGTACGACGGTCCCACCGGCGTTGGCTCGATCTCGGGCGACGTCGTCACCGGCGCCCCCGGAATCGGCGGCCCCGCCATCGTCACGGGCCAGAACACGGCGAACACGTACACCCAGAGCGTCGCCGAGCACACTGCCACCGTCACCGGCGGGATCTACCGCAACGGCCGGGATACCAAGTGGTGGATCCAGTACTGGACGAGCGGCGGTTCCGTGCAGGACACACCCGCGATCGACATCGGCTCGGGCACCACCCCGGTGTCGATCACCGGCTCGCTCACGGGGCTCTCGGCGAACACCGCCTACACCTACCAGCTCGTCGCCCAGAACAGCCTCGGCACGACGTACGGCTACGACTCCAGCTTCACGACCTCTGTGGCCCCGACGGGCAGCCCGACCGCGGCGTTCACGGTGTCCCCGACCGCTCCGGCACCGAACTCCGCCGTGACCTTCGACGCCAGCGGCTCGACTGAGGGCAGCGGATCGAGCCTGACCTACATCTGGACCTTCGGCGACGGCCAGACGGAGACGACGACCAGCCCGACCACCACGCACACGTACACCGCGCGCGGGCCCGAGACGGTCACCCTCCAGGTCAACAACGGCAGCCTGACCGACTCGACGACGCAGACAGTCATGGTCGATGCCCCGCCGACCGCGACGTTCACGGCCGCGGCACCGGTCACATCGCCGAACGCCGTCAGCTTCGACGGCGGGGCGTCGGCCGCCAGCGCCGGCGGGACGATCACCGACTACACGTGGAACTTCGGCGACGGCACGACCGAGGACACCGGCGCCTCCCCCACGGCGTCGCACACCTACGCGAACGCCGGGGTCTACACGGCCACCCTCACCGTCACCGACGACCTCAACGTCTCGAGCACGGTCAGCGAGACGGTCGTCGCCGGCGCCTTCACCGCCTCGCCCACCGGACCGACGCCGAACTCGCAGGTCACCTTCACGGCCGGCGCCAGCCTGACCGGTCTCACCGGCACACCCACCGACTACAGCTGGAACTTCGGCGACGGCTCCCCGGCCGACGACACCGGCACTACCGCCAGCGACCAACATACCTACACCGACTCCGGCGAGCACACGGTCGCGCTCACGATCACCACGAGCACGAACCAGACCGCCGTCGCGGACGAGACGATCACGGTCGACAGCCCGCCCACCGCCGCCTTCACCCCGTCGACGGCGGTCACCACCCCCGGCGCGAGCGTCAGCTTCAACGGCAGCGCGTCGGCCGCCGCGGGCGGAGGCTCGATTGACAGCTATACGTGGAACTTCGGCGACGGCAGCCCCCCGGTCACCCAGAGCTCACCCTCGGCGAGCCACGTCTACAGCGCTCCCGGCACCTACAACGCGATGCTCACGGTCACCGACAGCCTCGGCGTCAGCTCCTCGAGCGCTGCCACCCAGCAGGTCGTCGTCGACGAGCCCGCCGCGGCCTTCGCCGCCCAGTCCACGACGGTCGCCCCGGGCGGCGTCGCCTACTTCAACGCCGGCGGCTCGAGCGACCCGGAGAGCACGATCACCGACTACAGCTGGAACTTCGGCGACGGCTCCGCCGCCGCCGACACCGGCACCACGCCGAGCGTCGGTCACCAGTACGCCGGACGCGGGCACTACACGGTCGTCCTGACGATCACCAACAGCTACGGGCAGCAGGCCACCACGACGCGGACGGTGACGGTCGACACGCAGCCGACCGCCGCGTTCTCCCCGTCGACGTCGTTGGCCACCGTGGGCAGCGCGATCGCCTTCAACTCCGGCTCCTCCGCGGCGATGGCCGGCGGCTCGATCGCCGACTACGCCTGGAACTTCGGCGACGGCTGGACCGAGGACGCCGGCCCCACCGCCACCGTCACCCACGCGTACGCGTCCCCGGGCACCTACACGGTGACGCTGGTCGCGACCGATGACCTCGGGCTGACCGCGACCACCTCCGAGCAGGTCACGGTGCAGGCCACGAGCACGTCGACGACCCCCACGCAGGGTTCCTCGCCGCCCTTCCACGCGCCGGTGGCGACCAAGTTCAGCGCGAGCCTCGCGGGCGCCAAGAAGCAGAAGCTCGCGTCCGCGCTCGCGCACGGCGTGCGCGTCAGCCTCACGGTGAGCAAGGGCGTCAAGGCGAGCTTCCAGGTGACGCTCCCCGTGCTCGAGAGCAAGCTCGCCGGCCACAAGCCCAAGAACTCCTCGATCGTGCTGCTGCGGACCCAGGGCCAGACGTTCGGCGCCGGACTCCACTCGCTCGCGCTCAAGCTCTCGCGGTCGGCCGCGGGCGAACTCGCCGGCGCGGGACCGCTCGTGCTGACCGTGAAGGTGACGCTGACCGAGGCCAACGGCACCAAGGTCACCCGCTCGGTCAAGATCACGCTGGCGCGCTGAGCGCCACCCGGCGCGGTGCGCTGAGCGCCACCGGGCGCGGCAAACGGAGCGCCACCGGGCGCGGCGAACGGAGCGCCACCGAGCGCGAGCCGTTCAGTCCGAGGACTTCGACTTGGAGCTTGTGTTGCTCTTCGAGTCCGAGGAGGACTTGGAGTCCGACGAGGACTTCGAGTCCTTGCTCGACGAGCCGGAGTCCGACGATGAGGACTTCGATTCCGACGAGCCGTCGCTCTTGTGGCCGTCGGCGCTCTCGCGGTTGCGCTTACGCGTCCCGTAGTCCGTGTTGTAGAAGCCCGACCCCTTGAAATGGACCGCGGGCGCGTGTAACACACGCGCCACCGGCGCCGCGCACGTCTCGCACGTCTGCACCGGATCGTCGCTCATGCGCTGCATGACCTCAAAGGTGTGTCCGTGTTCGCACCTGTACTCGTACACCGGCATTGCTTCAAGAAGTATAGCCTCGGATCCTTGGCACTCTCAAGCGGAGAGTGCCAAAACGGGACGCTGGATACCATCCGGCCGGTGGCCGACGAGTCGGGAGCGAGCTCAACAGACGTGGTGACGATGGACAAGATCGTGTCGCTGTCCAAGCGGCGCGGCTTCGTCTTCCCGAGCAGCGAGATCTACGGCGGCCTCGGCTCGAGCTACGACTATGGCCATTACGGGGTCCTGCTCAAGAACAACGTCAAGGCCCAGTGGTGGCGCGCAATGCTGCAGGAGCGCGACGACGTCGTCGCGCTCGACTCGGCGATCATCCAGCACCCGCGCACCTGGGAGGCGAGCGGCCACCTGGCCGGCTTCACCGACCCGCTGATCGACTGCCGCACGTGCAAGCTGCGCTTCCGCGCCGATCACCTCGGCCAGTCGGCGTGCGGGCGCAAGCCCTCGAGGCATCCCGGCGAGACGCCCGAATGCGACCTGACCGAGGCCCGCGACTTCAACCTGATGTTCGAGACCACGGTCGGGCCGGTCAAGGAGGAGGGGTCGACCGTCTACCTGCGCCCCGAGACCGCCCAGGGGATCTTCCTCAACTTCAAGAACTACCTGCAGTTCTCCCGCAAGAAGCCGCCCTTCGGCATCGCCCAGATCGGCAAGAGCTTCCGCAACGAGATCACGCCCGGGAACTTCATCTTCCGCACGCGCGAGTTCGAGCAGATGGAGATGGAGTTCTTCGTCCCGCCGCCCGAGGCGAGCATGTGGCACCAGCACTGGCTGGCCGAGCGGCTGAACTGGTACACGCACCTCGGGATCCGGCCCGATCACCTGCGCCTGCGGGCCCATGACACGGACGAGCTGTCGCACTACTCGAGCGCGACGAGCGACGTGGAGTACCTGTTCCCGATCGGCTGGTCGGAGCTCGAGGGGATCGCCAACCGCGGCGACTTCGACCTGACCCAGCACGCCAAGTTCTCGGGCCAGAAACTCGAGTACGTTGATACCGCCACCGGCGATCGCTACGTCCCCTACGTGATCGAGCCGGCGGCCGGCGCCGACCGGGCGATGCTCGCCTTCCTGATCGACGCCTACGACGAGGACGAGATCGAGGGCGAGAGCCGCACCGTCCTGCGGCTCCACCCCGTCCTCGCGCCGGTCAAGGTCGCGGTCCTGCCGCTCGTGCGCAAGGACGGCCAGCCCGAGCTCGCCACCGAGATCTACCGCGACCTCCGCGAGCGCTTTCAGGCCGAGTACGACGAGGGTGGCGCGATCGGCCGGCGCTACCGCCGCCAGGACGAGATCGGAACGCCGTGGGCGGTGACGATCGACCACCAGACGCTCGAGGACCGCACGGTAACCCTGCGCGACCGCGACAGCCTGGCCCAGGTCCGCATCGCGATCGAGGACCTCGGCGACGAGATCGAGATGCGTCTGCGCCAGCCGTGGCGCTCGCCCAAGCTGGGCTCCGGCTGACGCTCGTCTCGGGCCTGACGCGTCGCTCCCCGGGCCGCCGGACTGGGTCACGACGGCACACTCGGCCCCCCGCGCTGAGGTGAATGGTGATTCAAGGCCACATGTGGCGCTGAATCACCATTCACCGCCGGGAGGCGGGTCGAGTGTGCGGTTGATCACATTCGCCGCCATGATCGGCGCCCGCGACCCACGGCGTGAGGAAGACTGTTAACGAGTGCCCGCCACTGTCGCCGCCGACCAGGTCTCCTACGCCGATCTGTACGCCCGCTGGGAGCAGGGCAACTGGCGCGCCACCGCGATCGACTTCACGACCGACCGCGAGCAGTGGCACAACGTGTTCACCGACGTCGACCGACGCAGCGCGCTGTGGACCTATTCGCTGTTCTTCCACGGCGAGGACTCGGTGGCG
>DATBYI010000214.1:0-2398 GCA_036513815.1 Solirubrobacteraceae bacterium | reverse complement strand
CGGTCCGGACAAGGCGCCGTAAAGCAGCACGATCTGGATGATCCTCTACCTTTCGAAATCGCATGCCGTCCGCGAGGGTTCTCTCATCGTGCAACGTCCGGCACGCCGGCGCTCCGGCGCGCGGGGTGCTGGCGCTGCTTGCCTGCGCGGTGGCGCTCGCTGGATGCGGCGCGGTCCGGGTGCAGCCGAGCACTCCGGCCGGAGCGACTCACCTGGCCAGTCGGGGACGGGTCGACAGCCCGCTGACCAACATGGACAACCACCTCGGCTGTATCCGCAGCGCCAACGTGCCGGTTCAGGTGGTGAGCCCGATCAAGCTCCAGGTCGGCACGGCGCCGAGCGGTCCCGTCGTCGTCTTCACGTCGACCCCGGGCGCGGCCCAGGACTACCAGATCGAGGGCAAGGCCCAGGGTGCTGAAGTGATAGGCACGGCGCTGCTCTATCCCAACCAGGGACCCGATCCCGAGGTGGCCGCGATTGAGGCTTGCCTCGATCAAGGCGTGCAGGGCTAGCGAGCGCGCTCTGCGTCAGGCGAGCTTTAAAGTGGGCCTCGCCTCTAGAATGCTGGCGCGCCGCCCGCGCCCGTTGCGCGGGCTGGCCACGCGTCTGCCGCTGCCGTGCGTAACTTGCGAGCGCGGCACCAACCACATCTTCCGGTCTCCGTGTCTGTTCCTACCGCAGAGCTGACAGCACCGGCGCCGTCGACCGACGTCACGGCGCGGGCTCGCGCGCTCACCACCCGCCTCAGTGGCGGGTCGTTCTACCTGTGGCTCGGAGGGGCGGCGCTCCTCATCGGCGTGCTCTCGCTCCTGGTGCCGTCCACCCCGAGCTACGACCCGTGGGCCTGGCTCGTCTGGGGCAGGGAGATCATCCACATCAACCTTCAGACCACGGGCGGCCCGTCGTGGAAGCCGCTGCCGATGATCTTCACGACGGCGTTCGCCGTGTTCGGCAAGGCGCAGCCCGACCTGTGGCTGGTCGTCGCCCGCGCCGGCGCCGTGATGGCGGTGGCGATGGTGTTCAAGATCGCCTGGCGCCTCTCCCGCGAGCTTCTGATCGCCGGACAGTCGACGCAGGATGGCGCCCGCCGGAGGCTCGCGATGATCCCGCCGCTGCTGGCCGGGCTGATCGCCGCGGGCAGCCTGATCAACTCGGGCGGCTTCATCTCCGACAACGCGCTCGGCTACTCGGAGGGCCTCGCCACCGCGCTGGCTCTGATCGCGGTCGACAGCTACCTCGACGGTTCGCGGCAGCGCGCGTTCGTGTTCGGCTTCTTCGCCGCGCTCGACCGGCCCGAGCTGTGGTTCTTCTGGGGTCCGTACGGGCTGTACCTGTTCTGGCGTGACCCCGGCGCGCGCCGCCTCGTCGTGGCGCTCTTCGCGCTCATCCCGGTGCTCTGGTTCCTCCCCGAGCTGTGGGGTTCGGGCCATCTGCTGCGCGGTGTCACCCGCGCCGAGCACCCCCGCTCCAACAGCGCCGCGTTCGCCAAGTGCCCGGTGTGCACCGTGTTCACGAAGGAGGCGTGGCCGACCGTGCTCAACCGGGTGAAGGTGGCGGGCATCATCGCCATGGTGGCGGCGGCCTTCGGCCTGTGGCGCACCCGCGGCGTCTGGTGGCCGAGCATCCGACGGCGCGACGGCGCGACGGCCCCCGAAGCGCTCGATCCAGGCATCCAGGCGCGGACTTGGGTGCTCGCGCTGGGTCTCTTCGGCCTCGTGTGGTGGTTCGGGATCTCGCTTGAGACGCAGGCCGGTTTCTCCGGCAACAACCGCTACCTGGTGCTCGGCACGGCTCCCGTCGCGATCGTCGGCGGGGTCGCCTGGGGCTGGTTCATGGGCAGCCTGGCCCGGCTGTGGCGTTGGCTGGGCGCGCGCTGGGCCGCGCTGCGCCCGGTGGCCACCGCACCGCTCAGCGCGGCGGCCGGCATCGTCGTGGGTCTCGCCTTGTTCCTCGCGGTGCCGCCCTGGATCGGCCAGAACATCGTCAGCCTGCCGAGGACCCATCACGCGCTCGTGTACCAGGCGCGTCTGCGCTCTGACCTGACAGCGGCCGTGCGCGCCGCCGGCGGCTCACACGCGCTGCTCGACTGCGGGTCGGTGATGACCGAGGGCTTCCAGGTGCCGATGGTGGCGTGGACGCTCGACGTCCACACGCTGCGGGTCGAGGCCGAGCCGGCCAACCTGGCCGGTCCGCCCTGGCCGAACGTGATCCTCCAGACCCGCGCACAATCGAACTCGACTCTGTTGCCGACGCCCCAGCAGATCATCGACTGGGAGCACGACGGCGCCCACTACCGGCTGATCGCGCACGTCCGGACCTTCCGGGTGTTCTCGACCTGCGCAAGCAAGGTGGCCGGCTAGATGGCGACGGCCACCGCGCCGCCGGGCGGGATCCCGCG
>DATBYI010000213.1:0-2751 GCA_036513815.1 Solirubrobacteraceae bacterium | reverse complement strand
CGAGCGAGTTGCCGACGAGGTGAGCCTGGTCCAATCCGGCCGAGTCCATGTCGCGCTCCAGCGCATCGGACATCGCCGCCGGCGTCGCGGGCGACCCGGCGAGATACCCAGGACCGCCGCGATGTCCAAGCAACGTCGGCGCCAGCACGTCGTGATGTTGCTCGAGCGCCGGCAGCAATGGCGTCCACGTCGCCGGCGTTCCCGAGAAGCCGTGGATGAGGAGCATCGGAGACCTCCCGCCGGGGCGGCGCGGTGAGACAGTCATCATGGCCAGACGCTATCGGATAGTGGATTCGCTTCTGGCTAGGGCCGAGGCGCCGTGCGGCGAGACCGGCAATTCCTGCGCGCGCGCACGTGCTCTGCCGAGCTCCGGTTGCACGCTTGCTGCGTGCTGAGGGCGACCTGCGTGCCGTCTTGACCGATATCGCGGGAGGAGTAGCATCAGTACGCGCTTCGCCTCAACCTACGGCGGGCAATGCTTTCCCGGCTCTGACACTCGGCCGGCGTGTGCGAGACCTGACCGGTCATCGCGCTTACGAACGCATCAGGAGCCGGATCACGCAACGTCTTACGGAAGCGCCCGGTCATTTCGGTCGGAATCGATGTGGCCCTAGCAGATCGCGGTGCGCCCACTCAACCTGCAGCGACCTAGAGGTCGCCGACAAATCACAAGGAGCGCCAGACCATGGCCACCATTGCACCCCCGCAGCCTGAAACCGCGAAGGCTCCACCCACTACCTACCGCGCCGCGGTCGTCCATGACTTCGCTAGCCCGCTGACCGTCGACCGGGTCTCGATGCCGGAACTCCTCCCGGGGCAGGTGCGCGTGAAGGTCGAAGCGTGCGGCCTGTGCCACACCGACATCCACGCCGCGAATGGTGACTGGCCGATCAGGCCCTCGCCGCCGTTCATCCCCGGCCACGAGGGCGTCGGTATCGTCACCGAGCTCGCGGTGGGCGAGCACGCCGTCGGTGACCGCACTCACAAGGTCGCCGTCGGTGACCGAGTCGCGATGCCCTGGCTCGGCTACGCGTGCGGATGCTGCAATTACTGCGTGGACGGCCGGGAGACTCTGTGCCACGAGCAGGAGATGATGGGCTATACGATCGACGGCGCCTTCGGCGAGTATGCCGTCGCCTACGCCCGGTATGTCGTAAAGGTCCCCGACGGCATCAACCCGTTCGACGCCGCGCCGCTCACCTGCGCCGGCGTGACCACGTACAAAGCGGTCAAGGTCGCGGGAACTCGCTCCTCCGATTTCGTAGCCGTATTCGGCGTCGGCGGCTTGGGGCACCTCGCGATCCAGTACGCGGCGATCGCCGGAGGACGGGTCGTCGCGGTCGACGTGATCGACGAGAAGCTCGAGCTCGCGCGCGAGCTCGGCGCCGAATTCACCGTCAATGCCAAGAAGGAGGACCCAGTCGAGGCTATCCAGAGGCTCGGCGGCGTCGACCAAGCAATCGCGCTCGCCGTCTCTCCCCGAGCCTTCGAGCAGGCCTACCAGTCCCTGCGCCGCGGCGGCACGCTGGTGTTCGTCGCGCTGCCGGCGGACAACGAAATCACGCTCCCGATATTCGAAACGGTGCTCAACGGCATCACGATCGTGGGCTCGATCGTCGGGACTCGAAAAGATCTACGCGAGGTGTTCGAGTTGCACCGCGCTGGCAAGACGCGCGTGATCAGCGAGACGCGACCGCTCGTGCGGGTAAACGAGGCGATCGCTGACGTCGAGGCCGGCCGGGTGGCCGCACGGATCGTGCTCGTGCCCTAGGCCTCCGCGAATCGGCAACTGCGGGGTTGTGTGCTCGGTCAGGCGTGCGAGCTTGAGCTCGACCCCGAGTCGTCGCTTCGGAGTCTGGGAGAGCGGCGCCGGCGAGACCCGGGCCGGCGGAACATCACGTCGTTTCGGTGGCGGGCAATGCGACGCGCTCGCGCAGCACCGGCTTGGCGATCTTGCCAATCGGGGTCTTGGGTAGGTCGGTCGTGATGTAGACGGCGCGTGGCACCTTGAACTTTGCGAGCAGCGTCTTGCAGTGCTCGATGAGCTCGTCAGGCTCGGTGGCGAGGTCGGGACGGAGCACGACGAACGCGACCGGCTCCTCGCCGAACATCCGATCGGGCCGGCCAACTACCGCCGCGTCGGCCACGGACGGATGCGCGTAAAGGGCGTCTTCGATCTCCTTCGGGTAGATGTTCTCGCCGCCGCGGATGATCATGTCTTTGAGCCGGTCGACGAGCACGAGGTAGCCGTCGTCGTCAAACCGGCCGACGTCGCCCGAGTGCAGGAAACCTCCGCGCAGTGTGTGGGCCGTTTCCTCGGGCTTGCCGAGATAGCCCCGCATAACGTTCGGACCCCTCACTGTCACCTCGCCCACCTGTCCGGATGCCAACGGTTCGTCGTCCTCGCCGACGACGCGGACCTCCTGTCCTGGCAGCGGCAGGCCGACCGTCCCGGGCTTGCGCGTTCCGTTCAAGGGGTTTGCCGTCGTCACGACGGTCCCCTCGGATTGGCCGTATCCCTCGAGGATGCCGACGCCGTAGCGATCCTCGAAAGCGCGGATCGCCCCGGCGGGCATCGGCGCGGCGCCACAGACCGCGCATCTCAGCGACGAAGTGTCCGGCTGGACCTCCGCCGGCAGCCCCGTGAGCATCGCGTAGATCGTCGGGACGGCGGAGAAGAACGTGGGCCGGAACCGCTCCACGAGATCCCAGAACGTCTTCGGGTCAAACCGGGAGGCGATCACTGTGGAG
>DATBYI010000212.1:0-2432 GCA_036513815.1 Solirubrobacteraceae bacterium | reverse complement strand
CAACGATCCCGACCATCAGCTCGAGGACCGTCGCGGGATCGCGCTCAGGCCGGCCCTCGCCGGCCGATCCGTCGCCGAGCTCGGGTACGAGCCGCCCGGCCTCGGCGCGAGCGGGACCGATAATCCCGTCCAGCTGCCCTTCGGACAGCTCTCCCGAGAGGGCGCGCATCATCTCGACCAACGGTGCGAACGGGATCCCGCAGCCTCCGAGCTCGACGCACCCGCCGAGTAGGACTCGAGCTCCGGCGCCGCGGGCGCGCTCGATCAGCTCGTGGACGAGGCGCGACTTCCCGACCCCGGCTTCACCCCCCACGAGCATCGTCACCTGCTCGCCCGCCAAGACCCGCTCCAGCGCGGCTTCGAGGGACTCCAGCTCGTCCTGGCGTCCCACCAGGACGGGAGCTCACCAGACTCGCCGCCACGCGCCCATGATGCCAGACAGGTAGGTAGATTCCTGCCGGCCCACAGATGTTCTCATTCTTGATAACGTTCCCGCAAACGAGAACCAATCGGAAGAGGAGCCGCCATGGCGCCCACTCGTAAGGCCGGTGCGCGCCGCCGCACCGGCATCATCGTCGCCGGAGCGATGCTCGTCGAGACCGCCGGCCTCTGGCTACGGACCCGCCGGATCGGCGGCAACATCGTGGTCCGCTGCCGCCAGGGCCACCTGTTCACGACGCTCTGGATCCCGGGTGCATCCGTCAAGTCCCTGCGGCTGGTGGCGTGGCGCTTTCAGCGGTGTCCGGTCGGGAAGCATTGGTCGCTCGTCACGCCTGTCGACGAGTCCAAGCTGACCGACGCCGAACGGCGCTCCGCCCACGAGCACCACGACATCCGACTTCCCTGATCACCGGCCGAGCCGACGGGCGGCTTCGCGCATCGCCTCATCGTGCAGCGCCTCCTGGGCGCAGCGGGCGAACAGCCACAGCCGCACCCGCTCGAGGTCGAGGTCGAGCAGCCCCGCCATCCGGCGCGATAGACCCACCGGATCGCCCGCGAGCCGCCGATCGCAGTTGAGCATGTGCTGCACGGCGTCGTAGGCGGGGTCCCCCACGAACGGCTTCGGATCGATCACCAGCCACGGCTCCCGCTCCGCCGCCAGCACGTTTCCGGCATGGAGGTCGGTGCACAGGAGCACCTCCTGCCCGGCGGGGAGGCTCGCCGGCAGCTCGCGCAGGAGCGCCACTCCCGTCCGGGCCAGTCCCGGATCGAGCCCACGGGCATCCGCTCCGAAATTCCGCTCAAACGAGGCGGCCCACGCATCGCACATCTCGCGCAGCGGGCGGAACGGGTGGCGCCCTGGAAGCGCGCGAGCCCACATCCGCCTGAGCAGCCCGGCGATCACGACGTCCTGCTGGACCTCCGGCAGCGCCGAGCCCAGCGGAGTGCCCGGCACGCACCGTTCGAGCAGCAACACGGTCGACTCGTCAAAGCTCCACGCCTTGAAGCACCGCACGGCGCCGGCGCCGTCCCAGTGTTCGAGCGCGTCTCCCTCCTGCTCGGCCTCCGGGTGGCGCCAGCCGACCTTCAGCACCAGCTCCTCGCCGGCGGCGCCGCGCGCCGCGGCCACCCACGCACACTGACCACCCGGGACGTACGGCTCGCCGAGCTCGAGGCCCCAATCGGAGGCGATCTCGTCCACCAAGCGAGGCAACTGATTAAGCCAGCGCCGGCCGGGCTTGCTTGGAAGGGCTGCCGTCGGATAGCGTTGCGCCATGGCCGACAAGACACTAAGCGTCGTCGAGGAAGTGCCCCGGGCGAGCGCGATCATTCACGCCCCGCCGAAGGGAAAGCTCGCCTACAGCGGCGACGGTCCCGATCGCCTGCTGTGCGGTGGCTGCTCGGTGATGCTCGCTGAAGGCGTCAGCGATGGGCAGCTGTTCGGGGTGTTCATCGAATGCCCCGACTGCGGGACGCTCAACGACGTAGGCTGACGGCAGGACCGCCCGCTCACGCGTGGCGCGAGGGAAGGACAACCGGCGGTTCGGACCGGGACCGTACGTGCTGGGCCTGTGCCGGACCGGCGAGGCTTGGTGCGTCGGGTTTCCGTTCGAGGTGCCGGCGTTCGCCGCCGTCGAGAAACTGCGCTTCGACCGACCGGTCACGCTCCTCGCCGGCGAGAACGGCACCGGCAAGTCGACGATCCTCGAGACGGTCGCCGAGGCCATCGGCTTCGCGGCGGAGGGCGGCGAGCTCGAGCGCCTCGGCGAGCTTCCCGCGGTCCCCCACAGCGTGCTCAAGGGCGCGCTGGTCCCCGAGTTGACCGCCACCAAGCCGCACAAGGGCTACTACCTGCGCGCCGAGAGCTTCTTCAACGTCGCGCGGTTCATCGACAGCAAGGACCGGTTCGCGCCCGACCTCTCGATCTACGGCGACGTGCCGCTGCATGAGCAGTCACACGGCGAATCGTTTCTCGCCCTCGCCGCGAACCG